>DAIETC010000207.1 GCA_027345905.1 Kineosporiaceae bacterium
CGCGGCGTCGCGAACCCCGGCAGGTAGCCCATGATGGCGTGCTGCAGCTCTTGGGCCTGGCCCAGCGAGAGCCGCCAGTGCTCGGCGGACGGGATCATGTCGCACAGGTAGAAGTAGTACGGCGTGATGCCGGTCTCGTCCTGCAACGCGAAGCACAGGTCGAGCAGGTCGGCACTGGTGTCGTTGACGCCGTGCAGCAGGACGCCCTGGTTGCGGACGTCGCGCACGCCCGCATCGAGCATGGCGCGCGCGGCCGCGGCCACCGCGGGAGTGAGGGACTGGGCGTGGTTGACGTGCGTGTGGATCGCGAGCGACACCCCGCGCGAGCGGGCCAGCGACGCCACCCGGCCCATGCCTTCGACCACGTCGGGCGCCAGCCAGTGCTGCGGCAGGCCCATCAGGGCCTTGGTCGCCAGCCGGATGTCGCGGATCGTGTCGATCTCGAGCAGCCGCACCAGGAACGCCTCCAGGTGCTTCCAGGGCAGGTTGGCGACGTCCCCGCCGCTGACCACGACGTCGCGTACGGCGGGGGTGGCCTGCAGGTAAGCCAGCATCGCGGCGTACCGGTCGGCCGGTTTCAGGTCGAAGCGCAGCTTGGGCACCGAGGGGGTGGAGTTGCCCACCAGGTCCATTCGGGTGCAGTGCCCGCAGTACTGCGGGCAGGTGGTCAGCAGCTCGGCGAGCACCTTGGTCGGGTAGCGGTGGGTCAGCCCCTCGGCGACCCACATGTCGTGCTCGTGCAGCGAGTCGCGGACGGCGAACGGGTGGCTGGGCCAGTCGGTGCGCCGGTCGCTGAACACCGGCAGCATGTACCGGCGCACCGGGTCGGCGTAGAAGGCGGCCGTGAAGTGCTCGCCCCCGGCGGGCATGGCCCCGTCGTCGAAGACCCCGGTGGCCGGCACCATCGTGTTCAGCAGCTGCGGGGTCACCAGCATCGACATGGTGGCGCGCTCGGCCTGGTCGCGCTCGAGGTCGGTGTAGAAGCGCTCGTCCAACAGCTCGCCCAGCACCACTCTCAGCTGCCGGGTGTTCTTCACGCAGTTCGCCCGCTGCCACTGTGCGTCGCCCCATTGCTCGGCGCTGACCTCGCGCCAGCCCGGCAGCCGCGTCCAGTCCGGCTCGACGAGGGTGCGCCGCCGATAGGCGTAGGGCTGAGCAAGTTGCCTCACCTGTGGCACTCTACGGGATAACGTCCCGTCTAAGAAAGATCCCGCCGTCAATCTTCTGTGCCATACCGCCCCCAGGGAGAAATCCGTGACCTCCTCGCCGATCGGTCTGCACCGGGTCATCGAACCTGCGGGGGTGCTGCCGCAGGCGGCTGCCCGCCTGGACGCCCGCCCCGAGCTGTGGCCGGACGAGGTGCGGGTCGCGGTGCGCGCACTGAACCTGGACGCGGCGTCCTACCGCCAGCTGGCCGGGCAGCACACCCGTGCGGACGGGACGGTGGACGGGCAGGGCGTACGTCGAGAGGTGCTCGCCATCGTCGCGGAGCGCGGCAAGCTGCAGAACCCGGTCACCGGAAGCGGCGGCATGCTCATCGGAGTGGTCGACGAGGTGGGCCCGCGCAGCCCCCTCGGGCTGCGGGTAGGGGACGAGGTGGCCACGCTGGTGTCGCTGTCGCTGACCCCGCTGGTGATCAGCGACGCACTGGCCCGCTGGGACGGGCGCAGCGAGCACGTGCCCGCCGCCGGGCACGCGATCTTGTTCGCCCGCTCGATCGCCGCGCCTGTGCCGGCGGACCTGAACCCGGTGCTGGCGCTGATGGTCATGGACGTGTGCGGCGCCCCGGCCCTGGTGGCGCGAGTCGTGCGGCAGTACGCCGGCGCCGGGCGGGCACCCACGGTCGCCGTGCTGGGTGCGGCCGGCAAGTCGGGGTCGCTGGCGTTGGCCGCGGCCCGC
>DAIETC010000210.1 GCA_027345905.1 Kineosporiaceae bacterium
GCGAGTGCGGTTGTGGCCCAAGATGGCATGCGAGAGCGCGGGTGTGGGCGTGTAGCGACCACGGGCGTCGAGCAGGACGCTGACCTCGTTGGCGGCCAGCACCTCCAGCGCGGTGGCCCACGCGGGCTCGCTCAGCCCGTGTGTGTCGCGCCCGAGGAACAGCGGACCGTCCGTGCCCTGGGCCCTGCGGTACTCGCAGATCGCCTGCGTGATCGCCAGGATGTGCGCCTCGTTGAACGCCACGTCCAGGCTGGAGCCGCGATGACCCGACGTGCCGAAGACGACCTGCTGGGCTGGGTCATCAGGGTCGGGTCGCTGCGTGTAGTAGGCGGTGAGCAGGTGCGGGACGTCGACGAGGTCGCCGGGTGCAGCCGGCAACCCGGCGCGAGAGTCGTTCACGGGTCAATCCTGGCCGGTTCGCCGCTGACGTGCACCATGGCCACCGCACGCGTCCTCAGGTGAGCGGGCGCAACCAGATGGCGGCGAGCGGGGGGACGGTCAGCACCGCTGATGCGGGAAGACCATGCCAGGCAGTCTCACCGGCCTCGACCTCACCCAGGTTGCCGACCCCCGAGCCGCCGTACGCGTCGGCATCGGTGTTGAGGACCTCCGCCCAGCGGCCGGCTGCGGGAAGTCCGATCCGGTAGCCATGGTGTGCAGTGCCGGAGAAGTTCACGACGCACGCGATCGTCTCCTCAGGCCCCTGCGTACCAAAACGCAAGAAGGAGAACACGTTTCCGGCTGCGTCGTTGGCATCGATCCAGCGAAACCCCTCAGGGACCAGGTCCTGCGACCACAGGGCAGGGTGCCGGCGGTACAAGTCGTTCAGGTCGCGAACCAGGTTCAGGACCCCCCGATGGGCCGGCTGGTCGAGTAGCCACCAGTCCAGCCCGCGGCTGTCGGCCCACTCGCCCTCCTGGGCGAACTCCGAGCCCATGAAGAGCAGCTGCTTGCCGGGGTGCGCCCACATGAACGCGAGATACGCGCGCAAGTTGGCGAGCTGCTGCCAGCGATCGCCGGGCATCTTGCGCAGCAGCGACCCCTTGCCGTGGACGACCTCGTCGTGGCTGATCGGCAGGACGAAGTTCTCGCTCCACGCGTACATCAGCGAGAAGGTCAGCTGATGGTGGTGGTACTGGCGGTGCACCGGTTCGTGGGCCACGTAGTCCAGGGAGTCGTGCATCCAGCCCATGTTCCACTTCAGCCCGAATCCCAGGCCGCCCAGGTGAGTCGGGCGGGTGACGCCCGGCCACGCGGTGGACTCCTCGGCGATCGTGACGACGCCGGGCACCCGCTTGTACACGGTGGCGTTGGTCTCCTGCAGGAACTGCACCGCTTCGAGGTTCTCGCGGCCGCCGTACTGGTTGGGCAGCCACTCCCCGTCCTTGCGGCTGTAGTCCAGGTAGAGCATCGAGGCGACCGCGTCGACCCGCAGGCCGTCGATGTGGAACTCCTCGCACCAGTAGAGGGCGTTGGCGACCAGGAAGTTGCGCACCTGCGGGCGCCCGAGGTCGAACACGTGGGTACCCCAGTCCGGCTGGTCGCCGCGGCGCGGGTCGGGGTGCTCGTACAGCGCCTGCCCGTCGAAGCGAGCCAGGGCGAAGGCGTCGCGCGGAAAGTGCGCGGGCACCCAGTCCACGATCACGCCGATCCCGGCCTGGTGCAGGCAGTCGACCAGGTGCCGGAACTCGTCCGGCGACCCGAAGCGCGCCGTCGGGGCGAAGTACCCGGTGACCTGGTAGCCCCACGAGGGGCCGTAGGGGTGCTCCATGACCGGCATCAGCTCGACGTGCGTGAAGCCGACCTCGCGCACGTAGTCGACGAGCTGCTCGGCGAGCTCGCGGTAGCTCAGGCCCTCACGCCAGGAGCCCAGATGCACCTCATAGGTGCTCATTGGGCCGTTGTGCGGGTCACTTGCCGCCCGCCGGGCCAACCACTCCTCGTCCGACCACCGATAGCTGCTCTCGGTCACCACCGAGGCGGTGGACGGCGGCGCCTCGGTCGCGCGGGCCATCGGGTCCGCTTTCAGCCGGCGCCCGCCGTCCGAGCCGAGGATCTCGAACTTGTATCGCGTGCCGGCGCCGATGCCCGGGACGAACAGCTCCCACACCCCCGTGGAGCCCAGCGCTCGCATGGGGTGCGCCACGCCGTCCCAGTGGTTGAAGTCAGCCACCAGGCGCACGCCTCGGGCATGCGGCGCCCACAATGCGAACGACGTCCCGGTGACCTCGCCCATGACCCCGGGATAGCGGCGCACGTGTGCCCCGAGAACCGTCCACAGCTGCTCGTGCCGGCCCTCGCCGATCAGGTGCAGGTCGACCTCGCCAAGAGTCGGCAAGAAGCGATAGGGGTCGTCCACCGGGAACGTCGAGCCGCTGTCTGCTGGGCCATCCGGGCCGTCGTACGTCACGTCCAGGCGGTAGTCGGTGACCTCGGTGCCGGGCAGGACGGCCACGAACACCCCCTCGTGCTCGTGCTGCAGCGCCACCCTCGACCCGTCGGGCAGCACGGCCACCACGGCCCGCGCAAGAGGGCGAAGCACCCGCAGCGTGAGGGCTCCCTCGTGGGGATGCAGACCGAGGATGCCGTGCGGGTCGCCGTGTCCGCCCGCGATCAGCCGGTCCAGGTCCTGGGTCGGGACCGGACGCGGCTGTGGATCAGGGGACGCCGCGGTCTGCGGCCGGGGGGACGACCCGGCGGGCTCGTCTGGTTCGCTCACGGTTCGCACCATGCTCACCTGCTTCTCGTCGGGGGCGGCGCGCAGCAACCGGTCGACTGCGGTCATGGGGATCGCCAGCCAGTCCGGGCGGTTTCGGGACTCGTACACCACTTCGTAGAGGGCCTTGTCGAGCTCAAGGGCTCGAAGCAGCTCGCTGTCCTCTCGAGGATCGCGCCCAGTGACGTCGGCGTACCCCACGCAGAAGGCGTCGCGGCAGGCGTCGGCCCACGCCCGGGCCTGCTCTGTCGCCCCGTGGTCGCGCACCACCAGTTGACCAGCCGCGTAGTCGAAGGAGCGCAGCATGCCGGCGACGTCGCGCAGCGTCAGGTCAGGGGCGCTGCGTTCGGCCAGCGGCCGCAGTGGTTCACCCTCGAAGTCCAGCAGCACCCAACCGCGGCCGGGGACGTCAAGAACCTGGCCGAGGTGGTAGTCGCCGTGGATGCGCTGCAGCCGAGGACGCACCCGCACGTTCGCGACCGCCTCCAGTGCTGATCGCGCTGCGGGCTCGTAGGCGGCGAGCGCAGGGGCGTTGCGCAGCGCCCAGTCCAGCCGGGCGAGCAGGCTGTCGGCGAGCGCGCGTACGCCGTCGGCCTCGATCGGACGCCGGCCCATCGTCGCGGCCAGTACCTGGTGCACTCGCGCGGTCTGGGCCCCGAGAGCACGCGCCGGTCCGCTGAAGTCCTGTCCCGCAGCAAGCGCCTCGGTGGCGACCCGCCAGGCGTCGCGGGTGTCAGGCAAGAACTCCTGCACGAACACCAGATGGCCGTGCGCGGTGGTGCCTGCCGGCCCCTGCCAGGAACCCTCGACCCAGCCGACCGTGGCGGGCACGGCGCGCGACCCCGCGGCCGCGATCTTGGCCTGGACGACGACGTCGGGGTTCTCGCCCTCGGCGACCACCCGAAAGACCTTGCAGATCAACGGTTGTGGCCCATCGATGACCAATGAGGTGTTGGACTGCTCCCCATCCATCACCCGTGCCGGTCCCGCCGTCGCCGCGACACCAGCCTGACGGACGCCGCGCAGCAGGAGCGAACGCCCCCCAAGCCGACCGTGCTCGGTGGCACCGGAGACCATGCCCAGCAGGGCGGCGGCAAAGGCCGGGTCGTGGGGGCCGTCGTAGGCATACCAGTGGCCGGTGTCAGCATCGGGCACGACGCCGATCAGGGCGGCCCCGGCGTCCGGGATGCGTTCTCGGCGCAGGACCACGGGCACCTGGTACAGCTCACTGACCGTCGGCTCCCCGTCGTAGGCGACGCCCACCAGGTGCCAGCGGACCATGACGGTCGGTTCACGGACGACCTCGACGCAGGCGTCACTGACCACCTGGGCGTCCCGGCCCTTGCCGGCGAACCAGCGCTGACGGGGCAGCCAGGACTGCCACGGCTCGTACGCGCCGGTCATGACGCCACCGCCGGGGTGAGGCGTAGCCAGAAGAAGTCCCGCGAGCCCAGCGAGATCGGTAGTCGGCCATCGGCACCGACCGGGAAGAAGCCGTTGCCGCCGAACAGGTCCTCGAGGCGGTAGTCCGGGTGGTCGGGCAGATGCAAGGTCGTCCCCTGTGGGGTCTGGGCAAGGTTGTTCACGCACAGGACCGTCTCGGGGGCCTCGCTGGGGTCGATCTGGGCGTCCAGGATACGCAAGAAGGCGAGCACCGCGCCGTTGTCGCTGAGGACGTTCACATAGCGCCCCAGACCGAACACCGGGTGCCGTTTGCGAATCGTCAGCATGCCGCGCACCCAGTGCAGCAGCGAGGACCGGGAGGCCAGTTGGGCTTCGACGTTCGCTGTCGAGTAGTGGTGCACGAGCGACTGGTTCGTTGGCAGATAGAGCTTTCCGGGGTCGGCGTGCGAGAAGCCCGCGTTGCGGTCTGGTGTCCACTGCATCGGCGTACGCACCGCGTCACGGTCGGGCAGCCAGATGTTGTCGCCCATGCCGATCTCGTCGCCGTAGTACAGGCACGGGCTACCGGGCAGCGACAGCAGCAGCGCGTTGATCAGCTCGATCTCGGCGCGGGAGTTGTCCAGCAGTGTCGCCAAGCGGCGCCGGATGCCGATGTTGGCGCGCATCCTCGCGTCCGGGGCGTACCAGCCGTACATCGCCGCGCGTTCCTCGGTGGTGACCATCTCGAGGGTCAGCTCGTCGTGGTTTCGCAGGAACGTTCCCCACTGGCCGTGCCGCGGCAGCTCGGGGGTGTCGGCGAGGATGTCCACGATGGCGCGTGCCGACTCCTCGCGCAGCGCGTAGTACAGGCGCGGCATCACCGGGAAGTGGAAGGCCATGTGGCACTCCGGCTCGTCGTCCGTGCCGAAGTACGGGACGACGTCCTGCGGCCACTGGTTGGCCTCGGCCAGCATGATCCGGCCCGGGTACTCCTTGTCGACCAGCGCCCGCAGCCTGCGGAGGAACTCATGTGTCTCCGGCAGGTTCTCGCAGTTGGTGCCCTCGCGCTCGAACAGGTAGGGCACGGCGTCCAACCGGAAACCGTCAATGCCGAGGTCCATCCAGAACCGGACGACGTCGAACATGGCCTCTTGGACTTCGGGGTTGTCGAAGTTCAGGTCCGGCTGGTGGCTGAAGAACCGGTGCCAGAAGTACTGGCGGCGGATCGGGTCGAAGGTCCAGTTGCTGGTCTCGGTGTCGACGAAGATGATCCTCGCGTCCTGGTACTTCTGGTCGGTGTCCGACCACACGTAGAAGTCGCCGTACGGGCCGGTGGGATCCGAACGGCTGGCCTGGAACCAGGGGTGCTGGTCGCTGGTGTGGTTCATCACCAGGTCGACGATCACCCGCAGGCCGCGAGCGTGCGCCTGCGAGACGAGCTCGGCGAGATCGGGCATCGTGCCGAACTCCGGTAGCACCGAGCAGTAGTCCGAGACGTCGTACCCGCCGTCGCGCAAGGGGGAGGCGTAGAACGGCGGCAGCCACAGGCAGTCGACGCCCAGCCACTGCAGGTAGTCCAGTCGGTTGATCAGGCCGGTCAGGTCGCCGGACCCCGAACCCTTGGAGTCGGTGAAGGCCCGCACCAGGACCTCGTAGAAGACGGCCTTCTTGTGCCACGTCGGGTCGTTGCGCAGGCCGGGCGAGGCCAGGTTCAGCCCCTCCACGTCAGGCACCCCTCACGTGGACGATGTGCACCGGTTCCAGGTGCGGGTCCAGGCGGACGAAGACGTGCTCTCCCCAGTGCCACTCCTGGCCGCTCACGAGGTCGTGCGCCACGAAGGACGACTGCCAGTCCATACCCAGAGCCGGCAGGTCCAGGTGCACCATGCTCTCCCGGGTCGCGTGCGGGTCCAGGTTGGCGACCACGATGACGAGGTCGGCGCGCCCGCTAGGCGACTGCGCGGCCGTCAGGCGCCGGCTGTACACGAGAATGGCGTCGTCGTCGGCACGGTGGAAGGCGATGTTGCGCAGTCGTTGCAGCGCCGGGTGCTCGCGGCGGATCTGGTTCAGCCGGGTCAGCCAGGGGGCCAGACTTACGCCCCGCTCCAACGCTCCCTGCCAGTCCCGCGGCTTGTACTCGTACTTCTCGTTGTCGATCTGCTCCTCGACACCGGGCCGGGCCACGTTCTCGACCAGCTCGTAGCCGGCGTAGATGCCCCACGTGGGCACCATCGTGGCTGCCAACGCCGCCCGCAAGCGGAATGCCGGCCGGCCGCCGTACTGCAGGTAGGGCGTGAGGATGTCGTGCGTCGTGGGCCAGAAGCTGGGCCGCATGTAGTCGGCGGCCGGCCCCGACAGCTCGGTGAGGTACTCGGTGAGCTCTTCCTTGGTGTTGCGCCAGGTGAAGTACGTGTACGACTGGTGGAAGCCGACCTTGGCCAGCGTGTGCATCATGGCCGGTCGGGTGAACGCCTCGGCCAGGAAGATGACCTGCGGGTGGCGCTCGTTGACCTCGGCGATCAGCCATTCCCAGAACTGCACCGGCTTGGTGTGCGGGTTGTCGACCCGGAACAGCGTTACGCCGTGCTCGACCCAGACGAGCACGACCCGCAATACCTCGGCGTAGATGCCTTTCGGGTCGTTGTCGAAGTTCAGCGGGTAGATGTCCTGGTACTTCTTCGGCGGGTTCTCGGCGTAGGCGATCGAGCCGTCGGCCCTCGTCGTGAACCACTGCGGGTTAGTCGTGACCCAGGGGTGGTCGGGGGAGCACTGCAGGGCCAGGTCGAGGGCGACCTCCAAGCCCAGTCCACGGGCCTTGGCGACGAAGGCGTCGAAGTCCTCGAACGTGCCCAGTGCCGGGTCGATCGCGTCGTGCCCCCCGGCCGGCGAGCCGGTCGCATAGGGCGAGCCGGGGTCCTGCGGGCGCGGGCGCAAGGTGTTGTTGCGGCCCTTGCGGTTGGTCGTGCCGATCGGGTGCACCGGCGGCAGGTAGGCGACGTCGAAGCCCATCGCCGCGATCGCGGGCAACCGCTCGGCCGCGGTGCGCAGCGTGCCCGAGGTCCACTTCTCGGTGGCGGCGTCGTACGTCGCCCCCTCGGACCGGGGGAAGAACTCGTACCACGCGCCCACCAGGGCTCGCTCGCGCTGCACCCGCAGGCCGAACTCCTCGCTGGAGCTCACCAGCTCGCGCACGGGCGCCGCCGTCAGCGCCGAGCGCACGCTGGCCGACGTCCCCGCCGCCAGCCGCGCCTGCGGTGGTCGGGTGGCATCCAGCAGCCCCAGGGCCGCCTGCTTCAGCGCTTGCTGGTGGATCGGGCTGCGCCCCGCTTCGAGTGCGGCCGCTTCGAGCAGGCGGGCACCCTCGAGGAGCATCAGCTCGGTGTCGACGTCCGCGGCCACCTTCAGCACCGCGTCGTGCTCCCAGGTGCCGTAGGGGTCCGACCAGCCCTCGACGCGGAAGGTCCAGTCACCCTCGGCGTCCGGCACCAGGTCGGCGCCCCACAGGTCCAGCCCCGGCTCCAGCGGGTCCATCCGCACCCGCGAGTGCTCCCTGCCGTCGGGTGCGGTCAGCACGGCGGTTGCGGCCACCGCGTCGTGCCCCTCGCGAAAGACCGTGGCCCGTACCGGCACGGCTTCGCCCACGATGCAGCGCGCCGGCCAGCGACCGCAGTCGACCACCGGTGCGACGGACAGGACGGGTATACGTGCGATCACTACAGCGACGCAACCGACTTTGCGGTGCCGAGTGCACGCTCAAGGCGACCGCGGTTCACCGCCGGGTCCGTGCCTGCCCCTACGCTGGGCGCCGTGAGAGCGATCCGGCGCTTCAGCGTGCGCACCGTCCTGCCCCCGTCCGTCGCCGCACTAGGTGAGCTTGCCAGCAACCTTCGCTGGTCGTGGCACGCACCGACCCGTGACCTGTTCGCCCAGCTGGATCCGGTGCTGTGGGCCAAGGCGCACTACGACCCGGTGGCCCTGCTCGGGGCGTTGCCCAGTGAGCGGCTCGCCGCGCTCGGTGACGACCCCGACTTCGTGGACCGCGTCGCCCAGCTCGCCGCCGACCTGCGCGCCTACCTGGAGCAGCCGCGGTGGTACCAGGGCTACACGCAGGAGCAGGGCCAGGCGGGCGTGCCACGGTCCATCGCCTACTTCTCCGCCGAGTTCGGGATCACGGCGGTACTTCCGCAGTACTCCGGCGGCCTTGGCATCCTGGCCGGTGACCACTTGAAGGCCGCCTCGGACCTCGGGGCGCCCGTCATCGGCGTCGGGCTGTTCTACACGACCGGGTACTTCAAGCAGTCGCTGTCACGCGAAGGGTGGCAGCAAGAGGACTACCCGGTGCTCGACCCCGACGACCTGCCCCTGGCGCTGCTGCGCGAGGCCGACGGGACGCCCTGCGACGTCGTCATCGACCTGCCCGGCCGCCGGCGCCTGGTTGCCCATGTGTGGAAGGCCCAGGTCGGCCGGGTGCCGCTGCTGCTGCTCGACTCGGACGTGCAGGCCAACGACGAGGCGGCCCGCAGCATCACCGACCGGTTGTACGGCGGCAGCGGCGAGCACCGGCTGCAGCAAGAGCTTTTGCTGGGCATCGGCGGCGTCCGGGCACTGCGCCTGTGGTCCCGGCTGACCGGCGCCCCCGCCCCGGACGTGTACCACGCCAACGAGGGGCACGCCGGCCTGATGGGCATCGAGCGGATCTGCGAGCTGGTGCAGGGCGAGGACATGAGCTTCGCGCAAGCCCTGGAGGCGGTGCGTGCGGCCACCGTCTTCACGACGCACACGCCGGTGCCTGCCGGCATCGACCGGTTCGGCTCCGACCAGATCCGCACCTACTTCGGGGGCGAGAACGCGCTGCCCGGCGTCGACGTCGAGCAGATCCTGGCGCTGGGCGCGGAGGACTACCCCGGTGGCGAGGCCGGAGTGTTCAACATGGCTGTCATGGGCCTGCGGCTGGGCCAGCGCGCCAACGGCGTGTCCCAGCTGCACGGGCAGGTCAGTCGGCACATGTTCGACGGGCTGTGGCCCGGGTTCGACGACCGCGAGGTGCCGATCGCCTCGATCACCAACGGCGTGCATGCACCCACCTGGGTGGACCAGCGGATGTTCGAGCTCGCCGACCGGCACGCCACCACGGACGACCTGGACGAGGCGGCCGCCTGGCGCGACGTGGCCCAGGTACCCGTCGACCAGGTGTGGGCGGTGCGGCGCCAGATGCGTGAGCAGCTGGTCCTGGAGGCGCGCCGCCGGCTTCGCTCGTCCTGGCTCAAACGCGGTGCGAGCAACGCCGAGCTGCGCTGGATCGACTCGGTGCTCGACCCGGACGTGCTGACCATCGGGTTCGCCCGGCGCGTTCCGACGTACAAGCGGCTGACCTTGATGCTGCACGACCCCGAACGGCTGCGGGCCCTGCTGCTCGACCCGCAGCGTCCCGTCCAGCTGGTCATCGCCGGCAAGTCGCACCCGGCGGACGACAAGGGCAAGTCGCTGATCCAGCAGATGGTGCGCTTCGCCGACGACCCACGGGTGCGCCATCGCATCGTGTTCTTGCCCAACTACGACATCGCGATGGCCCAGCACCTGTACCCCGGCTGCGACGTGTGGCTGAACAACCCGCTGCGCCCGTTCGAGGCGTGCGGGACGTCGGGCATGAAGTCCGCGCTGAACGGCGGGCTGAACCTGTCGATCCTGGACGGCTGGTGGGACGAGTGGTTCGACGGGCAGAACGGGTGGGCGATCCCCACCGCCGAGGGCGTCGAGGACACCGAACGCCGCGACGCCCTGGAGGCCGCTGCGCTCTACGACCTCATCGAGGGCCAGGTGGCCCCGCGGTTCTACGACCGGGACGAGCACACCGGGCTGCCCGGGCGCTGGCTGGAGATGGTGAGCCACACGTTGCAGACCCTGGGCCCCAAGGTCTTGGCCAGCCGGATGGTCAAGGAGTACGTCGAGCAGCTGTACACCCCGGCCGCGCGCGCCGGGTGGGCCATGAACGGCGCCGGCTACCCGGCTGCCCGCGAGCTGGCTGCCTGGAAGCAGCGGCTGCGCTCGGCGTGGTCGGGGGTGCGGGTCGACCACGTCGAGTCCTCTGGTGTGAGCGACTCCCCGCAGGTCGGCGACGTGGTGTCGGTGCGGGCCTTCGTCTCGCTCGCCACCCTTGACCCAGGCGATGTTCAGGTGCAGGTGGTGCACGGCCGGGTCCTTGACACCGACGAGCTGACCGACACCGGCGCGCTCGCCCTGGCGCACGTCAAGACCTACGAGGACGGTCGGCACCTGTTCGAAGGCGACCTGCGCCTGTCGCGCACCGGTGCCTTCGGTTACACCGTGCGGGTGCTGCCGGCCCACCCGGGGCTGGCCAGTCCCGCCGAGCTGGGCCTGGTCGCGAACGCCTAGCAGCGGCCAGGGCCGAACGCGGCGATGGGCGCAGGCATGGGTGCAGCGATCCTGTCGTGATCACCGCGCGCTGCCTGCACCGACGGCTGCACCGACGGGGCTCGCTGGGTGCCGCTCAGGTGGGGCGGCGCACCTGCAGCACGAGCATCGAGCGGACCCGCACCGGCTGCGGCTGGTGCGCCGACTGCCAGGAGCCGGTCACCGGGCGTTCGTCGGCGCTGTCCCAGAGCAACCGGTAGGCGCTCGCCCACGGTGCGCCGGGCAGCGTGAGCTGCGCGTCGGCGTCCGCGCCGTGCAGGACCAGCAGGACCGCGCTGTCGTCAGGGGTGGGTGCGCCGGCCGCTGTCCCGTCGAAGAGCCCGAGCAGCGTCCGGTTGTCCGGGTCGTGCCAGCGGCCTTCGTCCATGAGCGTCCCGTCACCGGCGAACCAGCTCAGGTCGGTGGTCCCGTCCTCGTGCCGTGAACGTCCGGAGAAGAACCGACCCTGGCGCAGCGCCGGGTAGTCCCGGCGCAGCTGTAGCAGGTAGGCCGTCGTGGCGAGCAGGTCGAACTGCCACGGCGCCAGTTCCCAGCCGATCCAGGACAGCTCGTCGTCGCGGCAGTAGGCGTTGTTGTTGCCGTGCTGGGTGCGGCCCAGCTCGTCTCCGGCGGTGAGCATCGGCACGCCCGTCGACAGCAGGGTCGTGGCGAGCAGATTGCGCATGGCCCGGCGTCGCTGCGCCAGCACTGCGGCGTCGGCCGTCGATCCCTCGACCCCGTGGTTCCACGAACGGTTGTCGTCGTGCCCGTCCCGGTTCGCCTCGCCGTTGCCGTCGTTGTGCTTGTGCTCGTACGCCGTGGTGTCGGCGAGGGTGTACCCGTCGTGGGCGGCCACGAAGTTGATACTGGCGAGCGGGCCCCGGTCGTGCCTGTCGAACAGGTCCTGGGAGCCGCTGAGCCGGGTCGCCAGGTCCCGGACGCCGTGCCCGCGCTCGCCGCGTGTCTCGCGGGCGGCGTCGGCCAGCCAGAACGTGCGCACGCTGTCGCGGAACCGGTCGTTCCATTCGGCGAAGGGCGGGGGGAACTGGCCGGTGCGCCAGCCGTGCGGGCCCAGGTCCCACGGCTCGGCGATGAGCTTGACCTGGGACAGCACCGGGTCGCAGCGCAGAGCCACGAGGAAGGGGTGGTCGGGGTCGAAGCCGTCGTCGCGCCCACGGGCCAGCGTCGTGGCCAGGTCGAAGCGAAAGCCGTCGACGTGGCAGTGCTCGACCCAGTAGCGCAGCGAGTCCAGCGCCAGCTGGACGACCCGTGGGTGCCGAAAGTCCAGCGTGTTGCCGCAGCCGGTGACGTCGACGTCCCGGCCCAGGTCGTCCAGCCGGTAGTAGGCGCGGTTGTCCAGGCCGCGCCAGCACAAGGTCGCGCCCTCGCGGCCCTGCTCGCAGGTGTGGTTGTAGACGACGTCCAGGACGACCTCCAGCCCGGCGGCGTGCAGTGCGCGGACCATGCCCTGGAACTCGCGCAGCACCCCCGCGGCATCCGTGGCGGCGGCGTAGGCGGCGTGCGGGGCGAAGAAGCCGAGGGTGTTGTAACCCCAGTAGTTCGACAGGCCACGTCGTACCAGCGCCGGTTCGTGGGTGAACGCCTGCACCGGCAACAGCTCCAGCGTGCTCACACCCAGGCGCACCAGGTGCTCGATGCTCGCCGGGTGCGCGAGCCCTGCATAGGTGCCACGCAGGTGCGCGGGCAGTCCCGGCAAGGTCCGGGTGAACCCGCGCACGTGCGCCTCGTAGACGACGGTCTGGGACCACGGCACCTGGGGCGGTCGGTCCGTGCCCCAGTCGAAGTCGTCGTCGATGAGCACCGCGTGCGGCACGAACGGCGCCGAGTCGCGTTCGTCGCGCACGTCGACGTCGCCGTGCAGGTCGGGCCCAACGGTGTGGCCGAAGACCTCGGGCGCCCAGCTGACGTCGCCGTGGATGCCCCGCGCGTACGGGTCCAGCAGCAGCTTGGCCGGGTTGTGCCGCTGACCGGACGCCGGGTCCCACGGCCCGTGCACCCGCAGCCCGTAGTGCTGCCCGGCGAGCAGTCCCGGGACGTGGGCGAAGTGCACGCCGTGGGCGCGCGCGCCGAGCTCGATCCGGCGCTCGGTGCGCTCGGGGCCTTCGCCGTCGAGCAGGCACAGCTCTACGGCGTCGGCGTGCGCGGCGTACACCGCGACATCCGCCCCATCGCCACGCAGCCGCACTCCGAGCGGCGGCGGCTGGGTCAGGTACCGGTTCTCGCTCACGCCCGGTTCTCTCTCACGCTCACCGCTGCAGTCTGCCGTCCCGGCCCCCCGACCGGCCCAACGTGATCACGTAACGCATGCCGCGTGTCGCCGTGACCCGGCGACGGTCACAAAGCCGCACGCGGCCGCGCACAGCGACGGGTCTGTGCCGCACGGCGCCGGGAGTGGCGGACTACGGTTGGGGGATGACCGACCCCACCGCGCTACCGGACTTCCCGCCGCCGTCCAACGAGCACCCGCTGCGGGGGCGGGTGCTCGATGTGCTCATCGACGAGGGTTACCGTCCCGACATCGACTCCGACGGCGACGTGGCCGTCAAGGTGCAGGGCCAACAGCTGTACGTGCGGTGCACCGAGGGCGAGATCACCATCCTGCGGGTCTTCGGGCAGTGGCAGATGGGGGACGCCGTCACCGCAAGCGAACTGGACCGGTTGCGGGCCTGCAACGCGGTCACCTCGCGACTGTCGGTGGCCAAGGTCGTCCTGGCGGGGGACATCCTCGTCGTCTCAGCCGAGCACGTCGTCACGACCGGAACCCCCCTGGCGCAGCTGGTCACCACCTCGCTGGAGCTGGTGCTGACCGCCGTGAACCTCTGGCACGAGGCACTGGGTGGCGCAGGCGACGAGCGGGCACCTGACCACCCGCTCTGAGCCGGCCAGCCGTTAGGGTCGGGGCGGGTCAGCGGTCGGCGCTGACCCAGACGGGAGGCACCGTGGTCGAGTTCGTGGCGCTGGACGTCGACGGCGGTATCGCGACGATCCGGTTGCGGCGCCCGCCGATGAACGCGCTCGACGCCCAGATGCAGGACGAGCTGCGCGAGGTGGCCACCGAGGTCGGCGAGCGGGCCGACGTGGCTGCGGTCGTGGTGTACGGGGGGGAGAAGGTGTTCGCCGCGGGCGCCGACATCAAGCAGATGCAGGCCATGGGGTACGTCGAGATGGTGCAGCGTTCGGCGGCCCTGCAGGCGGCGTTCACCGCCCTGGCCCGGCTGCCCAAGCCGACCGTCGCGGCGATCACCGGCTACGCCCTCGGTGGCGGCCTCGAGCTGGCGCTGGCCTGCGACTTTCGGGTGTGCGCGCAGGACGCGACGATGGGTCAGCCCGAGATCCTGCTGGGACTGATTCCCGGCGCGGGCGGAACCCAGCGGCTGGCCCGCCTCGTGGGGCCGGCGCGGGCCAAGGACCTCATCTTCACCGGTCGGTTCGTGCCCGCACCCGAGGCGCTCGCCATGGGCTTGGTCGACGAGGTCGTGCCGGCCGAACGGGTCTACGAGGCGGCCCGCGACAAGGTCGCCCGGTACGTGGGCGGCCCAGCCCTGGCCCTGCGGGCAGCCAAGGAGGCCATCGACCGCGGCCTGGAGGTCGACCTGGAGACCGGTCTGCAGCTGGAGCGCCTGCAGTTCGCCGGGCTGTTCGCCACTCAGGACCGGGCCTCCGGCATGGCCTCGTTCCTCGAACGCGGGCCCGGCAAGGCCACCTTCGAGGGGCGCTGAGGGCCTCAGCGGTACGGCGCTCGCCGTCGTGGGACCGCGCCCAGCGGGCGCTGCGGGCGTCCGTCATCGGTCGGCGTGGGGCCCGGCTGGCAGCCCGGGCAGTAGAACGCGGGACGCTGCTGGGACGCCGGCCCGATCATCGCCACACGCACCGTCGACCCGCAACGGCGGCACTCCCGTCCTGAGCGGGCGTGCACCCAGCGCTCGTGTCCCGCACGCAGGTCGCCGGTGCTCGCCTGCACGGCGCGCCCCAGGTTGGCCTCGATCAGCTGGCGCACGACGACGAGCAGCCGTTCGAGGTCGGTGACCGCGCCCACCGGCGTCCAGGGGCTCACGCCTCGCACGAACAAGGCCTCGGCCATGTACATCGTGCCCACGCCGGCAAGGACGCGCTGGTCCAGCAGGACCTCACCGATCTCCCGCTGCGCTCGCAGCCGCATGGTGGCCGCCACACCGGCCGGATCCCACCCGGGGCCGAGGACGTCAGGGCCAAGATGCCCCACCAGGGTGTGCTCCTCGGCGGTCCGCACCAGGTCGAGCATTCCCAGACGGTGGCCCAGCGCCGTCCATTGCCGGTTCGCGAGGACGGCGCGCACCTCGTGAGCGACACCGGCGGTTCGACAGGTCTGGCCGGTGGCACTCAGGTGCCAGGCTCCCTCCATTCGCAGGTGCGAGTGCAGCGTCAGCGCCGGATCGCCGTCCATGCGCATGAGCAGGTGCTTGCCGCGGGCGAGCACCTCGATCACGGTGCGCCCGGTGAGGTCGGCGGCGGCCAGCGTGGGCCAGCGCAGGTCGGCGACGACGAGCACCTGAGCGCCAAGGGCGGCATGCAGGCGCGCGGCGGTGCGCCACACGACGTCCGCCTCGGGCATGTGCCCATCCTCGGCCCCCTGCCGAAGGTGTCAACTCACTGAACACCTGGTAACAAACCGGGACATCGCGCTGTGTAGCATCCCGCGGGTGAACGAGGACCCGGTGCTGCTGAGGATGCGCGGCGTCTCGAAGTCGTTCGGCCAGCACCGCGCCCTCGATCGGGTGGATCTGGATCTGGCGCGCGGTGAGGTGGTCGTGGTGCTCGGCCCGTCCGGCTCGGGCAAGTCAACCCTGTGCCGCTGCATCAACCGGCTGGAGACGGTGGACGCCGGATCCATCGAGCTGGACGGCGAGCCGCTGCCGCAGGAGGGCAAGGACCTGGCCCGGTTGCGCTCCCAGGTCGGCATGGTGTTTCAGTCGTTCAACCTGTTCGCGCACATGTCTGCCCTGGACAACGTCACGCTGGGCCCGATCAAGGTGCGTCGCCTGGGGCGAGAGCAGGCGCAGCGGCGCGCGATGGACCTGCTCGAACGGGTGGGGGTCGCCGACCAGGCGCGCAAGTACCCGGCCCAGCTCTCCGGTGGGCAGCAGCAGCGGGTCGCGATCGCCCGGGCCCTTGCCATGGACCCCAAGCTGATGCTGTTCGACGAGCCGACCTCGGCACTGGACCCCGAGATGATCAACGAGGTGCTCGCCGTCATGGTCGAGCTGGCGGCCAGCGGCATGACCATGTTGGTCGTGACCCACGAGATGGGGTTCGCGCGCAAGGCGGCCCACCGGGTGGTGTTCATGGACGCCGGGCGGGTGGTGGAGGAGGCCACACCGCAGGCATTCTTCACCGCCGCCCGCACCGAACGAGCCCAGGACTTCCTGGCGAAGATTCTCACGCACTGACCCGACCGCCCCATCCCCTTGGAGGAACGGCATGACAGGACATCTCACCCGCACCCGGGCCCGGCGCAGTGCGCTGGTCATGGGCGCCGCCCTGACCGTCTCACTGGTCGCTGCCTGCTCGAGCCCGGCCCCGAGCAACACCAGCTCGCCCGGCGCCAGTGGCTCGGCGCCCTCGTCCGGGGCCGTCGGCACCGGCGACGTCGCGGCGATCGACCAGATCCTCGCCAAGGCGCCGGTGGCACCCGCTTCGGCGATCCCCTCAGGGACGCTGATGGACCAGATCAAGAAGCGCGGCGAGCTCAAGGTCGGGGGCACCGACACCGGCCCGCTGTTCAGCCTGCGCAACCCCGTGACCGGGAAACTGACGGGCTTTGACGCCGACCTGTCCAAGATGCTCGCGAAGTACATCATCGGCACACCGAAGACCGCGCTGTCCCAGACCAGCGTGGACACCCGCGAGGCCATGCTGCAGAACGGCTCGGTCGACACGGTTTTCGCGACGTACACGATCACGCCGAAGCGGGCCCAGAAGGTGGACTTTGCCGGCCCCTACTACGCGTCCGGCGACGCGATCTTGGTGCGCAAGTCCAACACCAGCATCACCAAGGTGGGCGACCTGAACGGGAAGACCGTGGCAACGGAGGGCAACTCCACCGCCGCGACCGCTATCGCGAAGTTCGCCCCGAAGGCCAAGGTGATCCTGTTCCAGACCAACGACGAGTGCGTGCAGGCCGTGCGCCAGGGTAGGGCCGACGCCTACGTGCTCGACCAGGGCATCTTGATCGGAGCCGCCGCGAAGAACCCCGAGGTCAAGGTGGTCGGCGCCCCGTTCACCACCGAGCCGTACGGGATCGGGATATCCAAGAGCCATCCGGAGATGAAGAAGTTCGTCAACGACTGGCTGCGCCAGATCGAGGCGGACGGGCTGTGGGCCCAGCTCTGGAAGGCAACGATCGGCACCGTCGTCAGCGGCAATGCGCCACAGCCGCCGGCCATCGGCTCGGTGCCCGGCTCCTGAACCACCCGTGACGGCCTACCTGCCCGAGCTCCTGCGCGGGCTCCTGGTCACCTGCGAGCTCTCGCTCGTCGGTTTCGCGGGTGCGCTCGTGGTAGGTAGCGCCGTCGCGGTCTTTCGGGTCAGCCCCGTCCCGCCGCTGCGAGCCGTGGGAGCGTTGTGGGTCGGCGTCCTGCGAAACGTGCCGCTGCTCGTGCTGCTCGTGCTGTTCGTCTTCGGCCTGCCGGACGTGGGGCTGCGCTTCTCGTTGTTCTGGACCGCGGCCACCTGTCTGACCCTCTACGCCTCTGCATTCGTCTGCGAGACGGTGCGGTCGGGAATCCAGACCGTCTCGAAAGGTCAGGCCGAGGCCGCCCGCGCCATCGGGCTGGGCTTTGCCGCCTCCCTGCGCTACGTCATCTTGCCGCAGGCCTTTCGGGTGATGGTGCAACCGCTGGGCAACGTGTTCATCGGCGTCGTCCTGGGAACCTCGCTGGTGGCGGCCGTCGGGGTTGCCGACCTGACGAACAAGACCGAGTCCTTGGACCTGCAGTACAACGAGCCCCTGACCACCTTCGGGCTGGCTGCGGCGTTCTACGTCGCCATCACCTTGGGTGGCGGGCTGCTGTTCGGCGTCCTCGAACGACGACTGAGGGTCAGCCGGTGAGTCGTGAACCGGACGTCCTCTTTGACGTCCTGGGCCCCAGGGGACGTCAGCGGACCCGCATAGCGACCGTGGTCGTCGTGCTGGTTCTCGCGGCGCTCCTGTGGCTCGCGCTGCGGCAGTTTGCGGTCAACGGGCAGCTGGACGGCGCCAAGTGGCAGCCCTTCACGAGCCCGCCGATCCTGCGCTTCCTGCTGGTCGGACTCGGTGGCACCCTGCAGGCCACCGTCGTCAGCGCGCTGCTCGCCTTCCCGCTCGGCGCGGCCCTGGCGTTGCTGCGCCTCGCACGTTCGGCACCGCTCAGATGGCCGGCCGCTGCCTATGTCGAGCTCTTCCGGGCGCTCCCGGTGCTGTTGTTGATCTACGTCTTCCTTCTCGTTCTTCCTCAGCTCGGTGTCCGGTTGCCGTTGTTCTGGCAGCTGGTGATCCCCATCGTGATGTCGGGGTCCGCGTCAGCGGCTGAGATCTTCCGTGCGGGAGTGCTCTCCCTCGAGCGGGGCCAGTCCGAGGCGGGCTACAGCCTCGGGCTGAGCTACTGGCAGACGATGCGGTTGATCGTCCTGCCCCAGGTCCTGCGCCAGCTGCTGCCGGTGCTGGTCAGCCAGCTGATCACGCTCCTGAAGGAAACCACCCTGGGGTACGTCGTGAGCTTTCCCGAGCTGTTGCACAACGGCCAGACGCTGGGGGAGTACACGCAGACCCTGATCCAGGCTTACCTGGTTGTTGCGCTGGTGTTCGTCCTCACCAACGCTGGGCTGTCCCAGCTGGCCGTTGGTATCGACCGGCGGCTGGGGACGCGCGGACGGCGAGCGCCTGGGTCTGCGGGCTCGGCGTCCGGCCAGCAACGGCCCGGGCTGCAGGTGCGGTTGGACGCGTGAGAGCCTCGACGCCGCGCCGTCGCACGACTTGGGGAGGATGCCTGCTGTGTGCCGCCTGCTAGCTGTGGTGTCCGCGGTGCCGCAGCCGCTCGCCGTCAGTCTCGGCGACCTGCTGCCCGGCTTCACCGCGTTGTCGTCCTTCCACCAGGACGGCTGGGGGATCGCTGCCGGCTCGCAGTCACGGATGGTGCTCGCCAAGGCCCCGCGCCGGGCGCTGGACGACCCGGCCTTCTCGGCCGCGCTGTCGAGCACCGTGACGGACGCCGGTCTGATCCATATCCGCTGGGCGACACCGGGCTTCGGGCTGTGTACGGGCAACACGCATCCGTTCGTCTATGGCCAGATGGCGTTCGCCCACAACGGATCGGCCGAGCCGGTTCAGGCGATCTGGGACCAGGTCGACGCAGACCTGCGCCAGGACGTGGAGGGCAGCACGGACAGCGAGGCGTACTTTCGCGCCGTGCTGACCCGCATGCGCCGCGCGGACCCACCGGATGCGCTCATCCAGGCGGCGAGCGCCATTCGTTCGGTCACGGCCATCAGCGGTCTGAACGCCATGCTGCTCACCCAGGATGCGCTGTACGTGTACGCCGACCACGACGCCGACTCCCCGGCGTCCAGGCGACACGGGCCGGACTACTTCCCGATCCGCTATCAACGCCGGGCAGGGTCGGTTGTCGTCTCCTCCACGGGCTACGAACCGGTGAACCTGCAGTGGCAGCAGCTGCCGCAGCGTCACGTCCTGCGTGTGGGGCGCGCCGACCTGGACGTCCAGGTGTTCGGCGACTAGCCGGCGCCGAGCTCAGGATCGGCGAAGAATTTTAGACCCGAGCCAGACCAGCGGATCGTACTTGCGGTCGACCACCCGTTCTTTCATCGGGATCAGCGCGTTGTCGGTGATCTTGATGTGCTCGGGGCAGACCTCGGTGCAGCATTTGGTGATGTTGCACATGCCCAGTCCGAAGTCGTCCTGCGCCTGGCGCTTGCGGTCCAGGGCGTCCAGCGGATGCATGTCGAGCTCGGCGATGCGCATGAGGAACCGCGGCCCGGCGAACGCCGGCTTGTTCTCCTCGTGGTCGCGTACGACGTGGCAGGTGTCCTGGCACAGGAAGCACTCGATGCACTTGCGGAACTCCTGCGAACGTTCGACGTCGACCTGAGACATCCGGTACTCGCCAGGTGCGAGGTCGGGCGGTGGGCTGAAGGCCGGCACGGCCCGGGCTTTGGTGTAGTTGAAGGAGACGTCGGTGACCAGGTCTCGGATCACCGGGAAGGCGCGCATCGGGGTGATCGAGATCGGTTCACCGGCGGCGAAGGTGTTCATCCGGGTCATGCACATCAGCCGCGGCCGGCCGTTGACCTCGGCGCTGCACGAACCGCACTTGCCGGCCTTGCAGTTCCAGCGCACGGCCAGGTCGGGCGCCTGCGTGGCCTGCAGCCGGTGGATGATGTCGAGCACCACCTCGCCCTCGTTGACCTCGACGGTGAAGTCGACCAGCTCGCCGCCCTCGGCGTCGCCGCGCCAGACCCGAAGATGCGCGTCATAGCTCATGCCAGCTCCTGCGGGGTGAGGTACTTCGCCAGCTCGGCACGGTCGAACAGTGCCAGCAGGTCGGGGTGGATGGTCGGCACGGGTTGGCGGCGCAGGCTGATCGGGCCGCCGGGCGAGTCCTGGGCGCACACCAGGTTGACCCCCCGCCAGGTCGGGTCCATCGCCGGGTGGTCCTCGCGGGTGTGCCCACCCCGGCTCTCCCGGCGCTCCAGAGCCGCTCGGGCCACGCACTGCGACACGTCCAGCATGTTCCGCAGGTCCAGCGCCAGGTGCCAGCCGGGGTTGAACTGGCGGTGCCCCTCGACGCCGGCGCGGCGGGCGCGTTCGCGCAGCAGCCCGAGCCGCTCCAGCGCCTCGACGATCTCGCCCTCGCGCCGGATGATCCCGACCAGGTCGTTCATCACCTGCTGCAGGTCGGTGTGCACGGTGTACGGGTTCTCCACCGACCCGTCCTCGCCAGGGGGCCGGAACGGGGCCAGCGCGTCCTGCTCGGCGGCCCGCACGTCCTGCTCGCGCGATGTGGGACGGCGCTCGCCCAGCCCTTCGACGTACGCCGCGGCGCCGGCCCCGGCGCGCCGGCCGAAGACCAGCAGGTCGGACAGCGAGTTGCCGCCCAGCCGGTTCGAACCATGCATGCCCCCTGCGACCTCGCCGGCGGCGAACAACCCGGGCACCACGCAGGCTGCGGTGTCGGCGTCCACCTCGACACCGCCCATGACGTAGTGCGCTGTCGGGCCGACCTCCATGGGCTCGGCGGTGATGTCGACGTCGGCGAGCTCTTTGAACTGGTGGTACATCGACGGCAGGCGGCGGCGGATCTCGTCGGCCGGCAGGCGCGTCGAAACGTCCAAGAAGACGCCGCCGTGCGGCGATCCGCGGCCGGCCTTGACCTCGCTGTTGATGGCGCGGGCCACCTCGTCGCGGGGCAGCAGCTCGGGTGGGCGCAAGTTGTTCTCGGGGTCGTCGTACCAGCGGTCGGCCTCGGCCTCGGAGGCGGCGTACTGCGCGCGGAACACCTCGGGCACGTACTCGAACATGAACCGCTTGCCCTCGCTGTTGCGCAGCACCCCGCCGTCCCCGCGCACCGACTCGGTGACCAGGATGCCCTTGACCGAGGGCGGCCACACCATGCCGGTGGGGTGGAACTGCACGAACTCCATGTTGATCAAGGTGGCCCCGGCGCGCAGTGCGAGCGCATGGCCGTCGCCGGTGTACTCCCAGGAGTTCGACGTCACCTTGAACGACTTGCCGATGCCGCCGGTGGCCAGGACCACCGCGGGAGCCTCGAACTGCACGAAGCGGCCGGACTCGCGCCAGTAGCCGAAGGCGCCGGCGATCGCGTCGCCGTCCTTGAGCAGCTCGGTGACGGTCAGCTCGGAGAACACCCTCAGCCGGGCCTGGGCGTCGCCCAGCTCGCGCTCGTCGTCCTGCTGCAAGGACACGATCTTCTGCTGCAGGGTGCGGATCAGCTCTAGTCCGGTGCGGTCACCGACGTGGGCCAGCCGTGGGTACTCGTGGCCGCCGAAGTTGCGCTGGCTGATCCGGCCGTCCGGGGTGCGGTCGAACAGTGCCCCGTAGGTCTCCAGCTCCCAGACCCGCTGCGGCGCCTCCTTGGCGTGCAGCTCGGCCATCCGCGGGTTGTTCAAGAACTTGCCGCCGCGCAGGGTGTCGCGAAAGTGCACCTGCCAGGAGTCCTTGGAGTTCACGTTGCCCATGGACGCCGCGATGCCGCCCTCGGCCATGACGGTGTGCGCCTTGCCGAACAGCGACTTGCAGATGATGGCGGTGCGCAGGCCGTGCTCGCGGGCCTCGATCGCGGCGCGCAGGCCGGCCCCGCCGGCCCCGATCACGACGATGTCGTAGCTGTGCCGCTCCAGGTCGCTCATCTGGCGGACTCCTTCAGAAGAATCGTGGGTCGGTGAACGTGCCGGACGCGACCAGGGCGACGTAGGCGTCGGTCAGCGCGACCCAGACCAGCGACACCCAGGCGAACTGCATGTGGCGGGGGTTGAGCCGGGAGACGAACGTCCACGCCCGGTAGCGCACCGGGTGCTTGGAGAAGTGCTTGAGCCGGCCTCCCACGATGTGCCGGCAGGAATGACAGGACAGCGAGTACAGCCACAGCAAGGTGGCGTTGGTGAGCAGCACCAGGGTGCCCAGGCCCATGTGCCCCCAGTGGCCTTGGGCGTCGCGGAAGCCCAAGATGGCGTCATACGTCAAGATCACGTTCAGGACCAGGCCGGCGTAGAAGAAGTACCGGTGCGCGTTGTTGACGATCAGCGGGAAGCGCGTCTCGCCGGAGTAGGACCGGTGCGGCTCGGGCACCGCGCAGGCGGGCGGCGAGAGCCAGAACGAGCGGAAGTAGGCCTTGCGGTAGTAGTAGCAGGTGAACCGGAAGCCCAGCGGGAAGACCAGGACCAGCAGTGCCGGCGACAGCTGCCACCAGGAGCCGACCAGGTGTAGTTCGCCGGTACCCGGTATGCAGTTCGTGGCCAGGCACGGGGAGTAGAACGGCGAAATATACGGAGCCGCGTAGTACGCGGTGTTCGCGAACGCGCGGATCGTGGAGTAGATGATGAAGGCCACGAAGACTGCCACCGTGATAGCCGGCTGCAGCCACCAACGGTCGGTGCGCAGCGTGCGCGCCGCGACGGGCGCGCGTCCAGCGGCGTCCACACCGGTCTGGGTGCTCATCAATGCTCCTGTCCGATAGTCAGTCCTGGCGGCGCGGCTGGCGTCCACGAGCACGCGCACGCGGGCCGCGCGCCGCAGTCTCTCGCCTGCAGCCGCGCAGGTAAAGCGCCTCGCAGTGTGATGAATCAGTCGTTATCGCCGAAGCTGCAACCCGCGGGGGGTGGCCAGGAACCCGGCGCCCTGCAGCGCCACGGCCAGCGGATGCTCGCCGCCGAGCAGGGGGTCACCGTCGGCCCGTTGGACCGTGAGCCGGCCCAGAGCCCCTTCCCGGACTGCGAGGGCCAGCGCGTCGGCCGCTGCCGCCAGGCTGGCGGGGTCGTCGCTGAACGAGAGCAGGGACCGGCCGCCACGTTCGACGTAGAGCACCAACGCACCCTCGCTCAGCACCACGACGGCCCCCGCCTTGCGGGCCGGCCGGTGCCTCGACGACCCGCCGGATGCGCCGGGCGGCCAGGCAAGTGCGGCGCCGTAGGGGTTGGCGGGATCGCATGCGGCCAGCACCAGGGCGGGGCTGGTGGCCTTTGCGCTCGGTCCGGCCGCCGCCGCCCCCGCCCGAAGCCGGTCGACGGCGGCGGCGCTGGCGAACTGGGCCGCTCCGAGCCCTTCGACGAAGTAGCCGCGCCGGACGCGGCCGGCGTCCTCGAACGCGCGCAGTACCCGATAGGTGGCGCCGAACCCCCCTGGAGCGCGCTCGGCGCTCGCGGCCCCTCGGGTGAGCACGCCATGGCGGTCGAGCAGCAGCTCGGCTGCTGCTGCGGCGCGCAGCGTCGGGTCGGGGTCGACGGCCGGCAGCAGCGACCACCGGCCGGCGGTCTCGGGCGGGCCCACTCGCGCGGGCAGGGCTGGGCGGGCGGGGAGCCGTGCGCCCAGGCGCCCGGGCCTGGAGTAGCGACTGTGGCGCGACGCGGCACCGGAGCTGCGGTGAGCGGTGCGCCTGCCGGCGAGTCTGGCGCGCAGCGGTGCGAGGCTGTCACCGCTGATGCGCCCGGCCCACACCAGGTCCCAGAGCGCGACGCTCAGGGCCTGGTCGTCGGTGGCGCCGATGGCGTCGGACAAGGCGCGAAAGAAGTAGCCGCCGCCGCCCTCCAGCGCGGCCAGGATGCCTCGATGCGCCTCGCTCAGCTCGAGCTCGCCCGGTTCGGGCAACGTGAGCGCGGCGGTGTCGCGCACGTGCAGCGAGACCCAGCCGTCGTCCCCCGGCAGCGGGCCGTGAGCGCACCAGAGGACTTCTCCGGCGAAGGTCAGCTCGTCCAGCAGGCGAGGCGACCAGCCGGCCACCCGAGACGGCAGGACCAAGGACTCCAGGGCGCTGGCGGGCAGCACGGCGCCGGCCAGCTGCTCGACGAGCGACAGCACGCCCTCGGCGCCACGCAGTGAACCCCCCACCCCCTGCCAGCTCGGCAGGAAGCGCGCGAAGTCCAGCGCGGACACCGGCTCGACCTGCGAGCGCAGCAGTGCCAACGACCGCCGGCGCAGCACACGAAGCACCTGGGCGTCGCACAGGTCCACTCCGGTACCGCCCGGGCGCAGCTCGCCCTCGACCAGCCGGCCAGCGGCCACCAGCGGGTGCAGCGCCTGGGCGGCGACCGCGGCGCCGAGCCCGAACCGGATGGCCACCTGGGCGGGCGTGAACGGCCCGTGCGTGCGCGCATAGCGGGCGAGCAGGTCGCCGAGCGGATCGGGGCCGGGCTCGAGGAAGGCTGCCGGGACTCCGAGCGGCAGCGCGACTCCCAGAGCGTCCTGCAGCCGGCCGGCGTCCTCGATGGCGCACCAGTGCTCTAGCCCGGCGATCCGCACCTGGATC
>DAIETC010000211.1 GCA_027345905.1 Kineosporiaceae bacterium
TTCGCTGGGGCAGGCGCTGGCCGCCGGGCTGCTCGGCGCCCTGGCCGTCGTTCTCGTCCTGGCCGCCGGCTGGTTCGCGCTCGCGGGAGCGGACCTGAGGTCGTGGTGGCGGCGCGCTCCCGCGCTCGTCGCACCGGCGCGGGGCCAGGTGCCACCGTGAGGGTGCTGCTCGTGCTGGCCACCAGCACCGGCGGGGTCGGTCAGCACGTCCGGTCGCTGGCCGCCGGTCTGGTCAGCTTCGGGGTCGACGTCCTCGTCGCCGGGCCGGCCAGCACCCAGCGGACCTTCGCGTTCGACCAGGTGGGGGCGCGGTTCGCCGCACTCGAGGTGGGTGCGACCCCACGCCCCCGGCTGGACCTGGTGGCTGCGCGCCGGCTGCGGGCACTGCTCGCCGGCCGGGACGTCGTGCACGCGCACGGGTTGCGGGCCGGCTTCGTGTCGGTCCTGGCGCTCAAGGGGCTCACGCCCCGTCCGGCGCTGGTCGTGACCTGGCACAACGCGGTGCTCGGCAGCGGGCCACGGCGCCAGATGCTCGTGGCCCTGGAGCGGGTGGTTGCCAGAGGGGCCGACGTCACTTTCGGTGCGTCGACGGACCTGGTGCAGCGCGCCGTCGAGCTCGGTGCTCGCGACGCCCGCTTGGGCCCGGTCGCCGCGCCGGCGCTGCGGGCGCCCCGGCGCGGGCGCGACGTGGTTCGTGCCGAGCTGTTGAGCGCAGCCGGCCTGGACGACCCGGCCACAGCGGTGGTGCTCGCGGTGGGGCGCCTCGGTGACCAGAAGGACTACCCGACGATGCTCGCCGCGCTCGGTGAGCACTGGACCGCCGGGGTCCAGCGGCCCCTGCTGGCCATCGCCGGCGCCGGGCCGCTCCGCGAGGGCCTGCTGCGCCAGGCCGCTGACCGCCAGCTGCCCGTGCTGCTGCTCTGCCACCGCGACGACGTCCCAGAGCTGCTCGGCGCCGCCGACGTCCTCGCCCTGTCCAGCCGCTGGGAAGCTCGGCCCTTGGTGGTGCAGGAGGCGGCGCGGGCCGGCGTCGCGATCGTCGCGACCGCGGTCGGTGGCGTCGTCGACATGGTCGAAGGCGCCGCCGACCTCGTGCCCCCCGGCGACCCACAGGCGCTGGGCGCCGCGTTGTCCCGGTTGGTGAGCGACCCCGCCCACCGCCGGGAGGTCGCCGCGGCGGTGCGCGAGCGCTCGGCGCTGTGGCCCGACGAGGCGGCGACGACACAGCAGATCCGCGCCGTCTACGACGAGTTGGTGGCCAGGGCGGGCTGATAGCCTGGCTTTCCGTGGCGCAGACCAAGCACATCTTTGTGACCGGTGGTGTTGCCTCCTCGCTGGGCAAGGGGCTGACCGCCTCCAGCCTGGGGCTGCTGCTTCGCGCACGAGGCCTGCGGGTGACGATGCAAAAGCTCGACCCCTACCTGAACGTCGACCCCGGCACGATGAACCCGTTCCAGCACGGTGAGGTCTTCGTGACCGACGACGGGGCCGAGACCGACCTGGACATCGGGCACTACGAGCGCTTCCTGGACGCCAACCTGGACGCCAGCGCCAACGTCACCACCGGCACGATCTACAGCGAGGTCATCGCCAAGGAACGGCGCGGGGAGTATCTGGGCGACACCGTCCAGGTCATCCCGCACATCACGAACGAGATCAAGCGCCGGATGCGCGCCCAGGCAGCGCCGGACATCGACGTCATCATCACCGAGGTCGGCGGCACGGTCGGCGACATCGAGTCCTTGCCGTTCCTTGAGGCCGCGCGCCAGGTGCGTCACGACGTGGGACGGGACAACGTGTTCTTCCTGCACGTCTCGCTGGTGCCCTATCTCGCGCCCTCGGGTGAGCTGAAGACCAAACCCACTCAGCACTCGGTCGCCGCGCTGCGCCAGGTCGGCATCCAGCCGGATGCGCTCGTCGTGCGCAGCGACCGTCCGGTGCCCGTCGAGATGAAGCGCAAGATCTCGATGATGTGCGACGTCGACGCCGAGGCCGTCGCGAACGCCGTCGACGCCCCCTCGATCTACGACATCCCCAAGGTGCTGCACACCGAGGGTCTCGACGCGTACGTCGTGCGCCGGCTGGGCCTGTCCTTTCGGGACGTCGACTGGTCGGCCTGGGACACGTTGCTGCGCCGGGTGCACGAGCCCGAGCACGAGATCGAGGTGGCGCTCGTCGGCAAGTACGTCGACCTGCCCGACGCCTACCTGTCGGTCACCGAAGCGTTGCGGGCCGGCGGTTTCGACCAGGACGCCCGGGTGCGGTTGCGCTGGGTGGCCTCCGACGAGTGCGCCACCGTCGAGGGTGCCGCCAAGAGCCTTTCCGGCGTCGACGCCGTCTGCGTCCCCGGTGGTTTCGGCATCCGGGGGATCGAGGGCAAGGTCGGCGCCCTGCGCTGGGCGCGCGAGCGGGGCGTTCCGGCACTGGGCCTGTGCCTTGGCCTGCAATGCATGGTGATCGAGTTCGCCCGCAACGTGGCCGGCCTGAGCGGCGCCTCCTCCACCGAGTTCTCGGACGACTGCCCGCACCCGGTCATCGCGACGATGGAGGAGCAGAAGGCGATCGTCGGTGGCGCGGGCGACCTCGGCGGGACGATGCGCCTGGGCCTGTACCCCGCAACGCTGGTCGCCGACTCCGTGGTGAGCCAGGCGTACGGTTCGACGCAGGTCCAGGAGCGGCACCGGCACCGGTACGAGGTGAACAACGCCTACCGGGACCAGCTGGAGTCCGCGGGACTGGTCTTCAGCGGCACCTCGCCGGACGGCGCGCTGGTCGAGTTCGTCGAGCTCCCGCGCTCGGTGCACCCGTACTACGTCTCGACCCAGGCACACCCGGAGTTCCGCTCGCGCCCGCACCGGGCGCACCCGCTGTTCGTCGGACTGGTGCGGGCCGCGGTCGATGCCCAGCGCGCCTCGCGCCTGGTCGAGGTGGAGCGCCACCCCGACGCCGGGTCCGGCGTCCCCGGGCCGCACCTGGCCGTGTCTGCCGGCGCGTGAGCGACCTGCTGCGCGACGCTCTTGGGCGCCGGCCGGTGACGTCGTCGAGCGTCGCGTTCACCGGCCGCGTGTGGGACCTGCTCGCCGAGGACGTCGACCTGGGTGAGGCCGGCAGCGTGCGACGCGAGTTCATCCGGCACCCGGGTGCCGTCGGGGTCCTGGCACTGGACGAGCAGGGCCGGGTGGCACTGGTCCACCAGTACCGCCACCCGGTCGCGATGACCTTGTGGGAGGTCCCGGCCGGACTGCTTGACGTCCCCGGTGAGCCACCGCAGGCTGCCGCCGTCCGCGAGCTGGCCGAGGAGGCCGACCTGCGGGCGGCCACCTGGCACACGCTGATCGACTGGGTGCTGTCACCCGGCGGGACCTCCGAGGCGTTCCGGCTCTACCTGGCCCGCGACCTCAGTCCCGTGCACGACCACGAACGCCACGACCGGGTCGACGAAGAGCTCGACATGCCCACGCACTGGTTCGACCTCGACCAGGTGCGGGGTGCCATACTGGCCGGGCACCTGCACAGCCCGAGCCTGATCGTCGGCGTGTTCGCCGCATGTGCCGCTCGTGACGTCGGCTGGTCGACCCTGCGCCCCGCCGACGCGCCCTGGCCCGAGCACCCCGCCCAGCGCTGAGGGGCGCGCCGCCGCCGGGTCAGCCGCGCTCGGCGATCCAGCGGATGGCAAGCGGGTAGCCGGCCACACCCAGCCCGGCGATCACCGCGGTCGCCACGGGGGACACGAACGAGTGCCGACGAAAGTCCTCGCGCGCGTGGATGTTGCTGAGGTGCACCTCGACGAGCGGCCCGGTCAGCGCGGCGCAGGCGTCGCGAAGCGCCACCGACGTGTGCGTCCAGCCGCCGGGGTTCAGCACGACCGCGCTGGCGTCGTCCGCCGCCTCGTGCAGCCACGCCAGCATCTGGTGCTCGGCGTCGGTCTGGCGCACCTGGACGTCGACACCGACCTCGGCGCCGGCGGCCAGGCAGGCGGCGGCGAGCTGCTCGTACGTGGTGGTGCCGTAGATCTGCGGCTCGCGAGTGCCAAGGCGCCCGAGGTTGGGCCCGTTCAGCACCAGGATGCGCGGCTGGCTGATCGTCATGTCGCCGATGCTCCCAGACGGGTGGCGGGTGGTGCTGGAGGCAGGGCTGCGCCCGGCGGCGCAACTGTGCCAGGGCCGGGTCGGTAGGGTCGACACCGTGCGGATCGCGAGGTACACCACCGGCCAGGACCCGACGTACGGCATCGTCCAGGACATCGACGGTGCCCTGGTCGTCGCCGAGGTGAAGGGCGACCCGCTGTACCAGCCGATCACCTACACCGGGACGCAGGTGCCGCTGGACGACGTCCGGCTGCTCGCGCCGGTGATCCCACGCAGCAAGGTCGTCGGCATCGGCAAGAACTACGCCGACCATGCCGCCGAGATGGGCGGGCCGCCCCCGGCCGAACCGTTGCTGTTCCTCAAACCGAACACCTCCGTTGTCGGGCCGGGCGACCCGATCGTCCGGCCGCGCCAGTCCGCGAACGTTCACTACGAGGGCGAGCTGGCGGTCGTGATTGGGCGGATCTGCAAAGATGTTGCGCCCCAACGTGTTTCGGAGGTCATCTTCGGGTACACGTGCGCCAACGACGTCACGGCGCGCGACCTGCAGGCGAGCGACGGGCAGTGGGCGCGGGCGAAGGGGTTCGACACGTTCTGCCCGCTGGGGCCGTGGATCGAGACCGAGCTCGACCCTGCCGACCTGCGGCTGACGACCCGCCTGGACGGCCAGACGGTGCAGGACGGGCGCACCAGCATGCTGATCCACGACGTCGCGACCCTGGTGGCGCACGTCTCCGCCGCGTTCACCCTGTTGCCCGGCGACGTCATCCTCACCGGAACGCCAGCGGGTGTGGGCCCGATGAGCGCGGGCCAGCGCGTCGAGGTCGAGATCGAGGGCATCGGGACCCTGGCGAACCCGGTGACCGCTCGTGACTGAGCCAGTGACTGAGCCAGTAAGTGAGCCCGCAGCGACCGGTCCCGTCCGGCTGCGGGTGGCGCCCTCGCCCACCGGCGACCCGCACGTGGGCACGGCGTACATGTCGCTGTTCAACCTGGCGTTCGTGCGCCAGCGCGGCGGGGCTTTCGTGCTGCGCATCGAGGACACCGACCGCGCGCGGTACCGCGACGACAGCGAGGCGCAGATCTACGACACGCTGACCTGGCTGGGCCTGGCGTGGGACGAGGGGCCCGACCGCGGCGGCCCGTACGCGCCGTACCGGCAGTCCGAACGCCTGGACCGCTACCGCCCCTACGCAGACCGGCTGCTCGCGGACGGGCACGCCTACCACTGCTGGTGCTCGGCCGAGCGCCTGGCCCAGATGCGCGAGGCGCAGCAGAAGGCAAAGCAGCCCACCGGGTACGACCGGCTGTGCCTGGGCAAGAGCCGCGAGCAGCGGGCCGAGCTGCCCGGGTTCAGCGATACGCCGGTGGTGCGCATGCTCATCCCGGACGACGTCCCCCTGGTCTTCGAGGACGTGATCCGCGGCGAGGTGCGGGCTCCGCGCCCGGACGACCAGGTGATCATGAAGGCCGACGGGTTCCCCACCTATCACCTGGCCGTGGTCGTCGACGACCACGAGATGGCGATCACCCATGTGGTGCGCGGCGAGGAGTGGATCAGCAGCACCCCCAAGCATGTGCTGCTCTACCGCTGGCTCGGGTTGCCGGTGCCGTTTTTCGCGCACATGCCCTTGCTGCGCAACACCGATCGCTCGAAGATCAGCAAGCGCAAGAACCCGGCCGCGCGGCTGACCTGGTTTCGCGAGCAGGGCTACCTACCCGAGGCCTTGCGCAACTTTTTGGCGCTGGTGGGGTACTCGATGCCCGACGGGCGCGAGGTGTTCTCCTTCGAGGAGATGGTCGACAGCTTCGACTGGAAGCGCGTCAACACGGTGGGGCCGGTCTTCGACCTCGACAAGCTGGGCTGGCTCAACGGGCAGTACATCCGGGCGCTGGGCAGCGACGACCTCGCCGGGCGGATCGCCGACCACCTGGTGCTCACCGGCGTTCTGCCGGCCGAACCGACTGCGGCGCAACAGGATCTGGTGCAGCAGGCCACCCCGCTGGTGCAAGAGCGCATGCAGCTGTTGAGCGAGGCCGAGGGGATGCTCGCGTTCTTGTTCGTGGCCGACGCCGACCTGCAGGTGAGCGAGGATGCCGCGGCGACCCTGAAGGCTGATGCTGCCGGGGTGCTGGACGCCGCACGGTCCGCCCTTCAGGCCCTGCCCGACTGGCGTGCCGGCGACATCGAGGCCGCCTTGCGCGCGGCCCTCGTCGACGGCATGGGCCTCAAACCAAAGCTCGCGTTCGGGCCGCTGCGGGTGGCGGTCACCGGTCGGCGCATCTCGCCGCCCCTGTTCGAGTCGATGCAGCTTCTCGGGCGCGCCTCGTGCCTGGCGCGGATCGCGATGCTGCGCTCACGACTGGGCTGAAGCCATGCGCGCGGGGCTGGACGCGGTGCTGCTCGACATCGACGACACCCTGGTCGACACCCGCGGCGCTTTCACGGCGGGGATGCGTGCCGTCGCCAACCGGTACCTCGCGCACCTGGGGCCCGCCGGTCCGGGCGCCGCGCTGGAGCACTGGGTGCGCGACCCGGGTGGGTACTTTCCGGCCTTCACCAGCGGCCGGCTCGGGTTTGTCGAGCAGCGCCGTCTGCGGGCAACCGCGATGCACCGCGACCTGGGCGGCCCGGACCTGGACGATGACACGTTCACGGCGTGGAACCTGACGTACGAACAGGCCTTCCGCCAGGCTTGGGTAGCGGTCACGGACGCCGTCGACCTGCTCGAACGCCTCGTCCGCTGCGCTCTGCCGTTCGGTGCGGTCACCAACACGCAGGTGGACTACCAGCGCGACAAGCTTGAGCGCACCGGCCTTTGCGCCCTGCCCATCCTGGTGGGAACCGACACCCTCGGCGTCGGCAAACCCGACCCCCGGGTCTTCCGCCACGCCTGCACCCTGCTCGGTGTCGATCCCGCCCGAACCGTGTACGTCGGCAACGACCTGGCCGTGGACGCCCAGGCCGCGGCCGCGGCGGGCCTGCTCGCCGTGTGGTTCGACCGGGGACACGAATTGGCACTGGTGGCGCCCACCCGGCTGCCCGTCGTCCGGTCGCTGGCGGAGCTGGCCCGTTGGCTGGGTCTGCCGGCGTCCCCCCGTACGCCGCCGGTAGCGCGATTGGGGCAACTACGCATCGCCGGCGATGCGTAGTTGCCCCAATCACGCCGTTACGGGTCTGGACCCGCGGTTTTGGGTGCCGACGCGCGGGCCGCTAGTATCGCTGGTCGGGCCTTCGGGCGGTGAACGGCCGCCCGGGTACCCCCTTGGGGTATGGTGTAATTGGCAGCACGACTGATTCTGGTTCAGTTAGTCTAGGTTCGAGTCCTGGTACCCCAGCGCGTGAGACAGCACGCGGTAGTGTTGCCCCTCGCGCCCGGGCAATGTCCGGAGCGCATGGCCCCGTTGTGTAGTGGCCTAGCACGCCGCCCTCTCAAGGCGGTAGCGCGGGTTCGAATCCCGTCGGGGCTACCCGCAAAGGCCCAGGTCGTCGACCTGGGCCTTTGTCGCTCGCTCCCGCCTCGCCAGCCCTGCCCGTTTTGGCCCCTTGCGCAGCCGTGATCTCGCGCGCATAGTTGGCGAAAACGTAAAGTCTAGGTCAGGTGGCGGTCAAGTGTCCGAACCAGAGCACCGTGTCGAGGCTCCGGTCGACCCCGCGGCCTTGCGTGAGCAGGTGAAGGAAAAGTACCGCGACGTGGCCCTGGACCCCCACGGCGAGCACCACTTCCACACCGGGCGCCGGCTGGCCAGGCTGCTCGGCTACCCCGGCGAGGTGGTCGACCCGCTGCCCGACCGGGCGGTCGAGTCCTTTGCCGGGGTCGGCAACCCGTTCTCCTTGCGTCCGCTGCCCAAGGGCTCCAAGGTCGTCGACATCGGCTCCGGTGCCGGTTTCGACAGCTTCGTGGCCGCTGGCCAGGTCGGCGCGGCGGGTCAGGTCATCGGCGTGGACATGACGCAGGAGATGTTGGACAAGTCGCGTGGAACTGCCGACGAGCTAGGTTTGAGCAACGTGGAGTTCCGCGAAGGGCTCGCCGAGGATCTACCGGTCGAGTCCGGGTGGGCCGACGCGGTCATCTCCAACGGGGTCATCAACCTGTGCGCGGACAAGCGGGCCGCGTTCGGGCAGATCCGCCGAGTGCTTCGTCCCGGCGGCGTCCTGCAGTTCGCGGACATCGCCAATGGTCGGCCGGTACCGGTCGAAGCCATGCGCCAGATCGACCTGTGGACCGGTTGAATTGCCGGTGGCCTGCCGTGTGCGGGCTGGCAAGCAATGCTCGAGGAGTGCGGTTTCACCGACGTCGCCATCGGTCCGCC
>DAIETC010000230.1 GCA_027345905.1 Kineosporiaceae bacterium
ACGACCAGGCTCTCGCCCAGGCGATCCAGGTGCGCGCGCAGCTTCGTCACCTCGTCCGCGCCGGCGTCCAGCAGGTACATCACCTCGTACGCCGGCCCGGGCGCCGCGCTGCCCGCCGCACCTTGCCCCGCGCCGTGCGCCAACCCGTCCCCCGCGCCGTGCGCCAAGCCTTCCCCCGCGCCGTGCGCCAAGCCGTCCCCCGCGCCGTGCGCCAAGCCTTCCCCCGCGCCTTCCCCCGCGACTGCAACCCCGGCCGCCGCGAACCCGACTAGGGCGCGGGAAGCGCGCCGCCGGCGTACCGGACGTTGGCCCTGCACCGTCGCGCTCAGCGTCTCGAGCAGGACCAGCAGCCCCCGGCCCCCGGCGTCGACCACTCCGGCACGTGCGAGCGCCTCCAGCTGACGCGGGGTGCGGGCCAGGGCCAGCCGGGCTGCGCGCACCGCTGCCTCGGTCACCTCGGCCAACGTGCCTCCGAGAGCACCGTCGGCTGCGGCCCGGGCCACCGAGAGCATGGTGCCCTCGACCGGACGGCTCAGGGCGGCGTACGCCTGGTCGGCGCCCCGGCGCAGCGCCGCAGCCACCGCCTGCGGGCCACCACCCGGCTGCTCGAGCAGCACCTCGGCCCACCCGCCGATCAGCTGGGACAAGATCACCCCGGAGTTGCCCCGGGCCCCCAGCAGGCTGCCGTGCGCGAACGTGGCTGCGAGGGACTCCAGCGGCCGCTGACCTTCGGCCGGCCACTCGCGTTCGACCGCCGTCACGCCGGCCTCGAGGGTCAACAGCAGGTTGGTGCCGGTGTCGTGGTCGGCCACCGGGTACACGTTGGACCGGTCGATGTCCTCGCGCTGCTCGCTGAGCACCGCCAGCGAGTGCAGCGCCCACCGGCGCGCCGCACGGGCGTCCAGGCGCTCGAGCACCGTTCACCTCCGAGCCATGGCAGCCCGCGCGACGGGCGGACTGCACCGCGCGCTCGCGTGGCAGGCTAGCGCCGCGCTCAGGTTTTGGGCCGCACCCCGGATTCGGCTAGGCTAGGCCGGTCGCCCGATCCGTTCGGGCTGCTCGCGCCGCCTCGTCTGGTCGTTCGCCGACCCAGGGTGGGCGAACCTCGCCGTTCGACCGACGATCAGGAGTACACCCGTGGCTGCCAACTGCGACGTCTGCGGCAAGGGGCCGTCGTTCGGTTTCGCCGTCTCGCACTCCCACCGTCGCACCAAGCGTCGCTGGAACCCCAACATCCAGCGGGTACGGGCCATGGTGGGGGCCACACCCAAGCGGCTGAACGTGTGCACCTCCTGCCTGAAGGCCGGCAAGGTCACCCGCTGATCCCGCTCAGCCCCTGGCGCGCCCGGGGCTGACTCGCGGAACGCGGCGCCGACGTCCGCGAGAGTGCGACTTCTGGTGCACTTCGGCGCGAAAAGTGCCCGAAAGTTGCGATCTCGACCCGGCGGGCGGCTAGGGGGCGAAGTGGTCCCAGCCGCCGACGGCGTCGGGCGCGCGGCCGGCGACGAGCACAGGCACCGGCCCGCCAGCGCGGGTCCGACCGACCACGACGAAGCCCGCAGGGGCCCGGCCGGGGGGGAAGACCGCGAGCAGGCCGTGGTCCTCACCGCCGCCGAGCACCCAGGACCAGGCGTCGGCCCCCAGGGCCTGTCCCGCCGCCCGCAGCTCCTCGACGCGCGTGCCCAGCGGGCCAGCGTCCAGGTCGATCGTGACCCCGCTGGCCGTCGCGATGCGCCCCGCGTCGCGCAGCAGCCCGTCACTCACGTCGAGCATGGCGCTCGCCCCGGCGGACGCCGCCGCCGGGCCTGCCGCGTACGGCGGGCACGGGCGTCGGTGCGCAGCCAGCAACTCGGGCAACCGCCGCTGCGCCAGCTCCGGGCCCCACTGGCCCAACGCGTGCAGACCCGCCGCCGAACGGCCGAGTGTGCCGGCCAACGCCACGTCCTGGCCGGGCCGCGCGCCAGAGCGCAGCACCGGCGTCCGCCCCTGCAGGTCACCCAGGGCGGTGACCGACACGGTGATGCAATCGCCGCTGGACAGGTCACCACCGACGACGCTGGCGCCGGTCCCCTCGCAGGCGGCGGCCAGTCCCTGCGCCAGGTCCAGCGCCCACTGCACCGGCAGGTCGCCGGGCGCCACGAGCGCGACGACCAGCGCCGTGGGCACCGCGCCCATGGCGGCCACGTCGGCCAGGTTCTGCGCGGCCGCCTTCCAGCCGACGTCCTGCGCGCTGGACCAGTCGCGCCGAAAGTCCCGGCCCTCGACCAGGACGTCGGTGCTCACCACGACCCGCCCGTCCGGCGCGGCGACCAGTGCGGCGTCGTCGCCTGGCCCGAGCAGCGTGCCCGGGCCCTGCGCCAACAGCGGGAACAACCGCGCGAGCAGCCCGCTCTCGCCCACCTCGGCGAGCACGAGCGGTGGCGGGTCGGCGTCGGGCACGCTCGGCACGGTACCGTTCGCCTCGATGTGGGCCACCGGCCCGCAACGGGCGTGGGAGGTCGTCGTGGTTGTTCAGGCCTACATCCTGATCCAGACCGACGTCGGCAAGGCGGCCTCCGTCGCGGCCGCCATCGGTGCCATCCCCGGTGTCGTGCAGGCCGAGGACGTGACCGGCCCGTACGACGTGATCGCCCGGGTCGAGGCCGGCACGATCGACGAGCTGGGCAAGCTGGTCATCGCCCGGATCCAGGATGTCGCGGGGATCACCCGCACCCTGACGTGCACCGTCGTCCACGTCTGAGGTCCCTGGCTTCCCGGCCCGCGCTGCTCGCGGGCGCGCTGCTTGCCCTGGCACTGGTGGCTGGGGGGTGGCTGCTGCTCGGCTCGCGGCCGGTGCAGGTGCGCCCGGCTCCGGCGGCAGCCGACCCGGCCTGCGCCACGCTGGCGGCCCGGTTGCCGCCCACTTTGGGCGCCCTGCAGCGGCGCGCGACGTCGTCCAGTTCGGCGGGCGTGGCGGCCTGGGGCGACCCGGCGATCATCTGGCTGTGCGGTGTGCCGCAGCCCGGGCCAAGCCCGAACTGCCTGGACGTGAGCGGAGTCGACTGGATCTTCACCCAGCTGTCCGACGGGACGGCGTTCACGACCTTCGGCCGCGACCCGGCAGTGCAAGTTCTGGTGCCCAAGGCCTACGCGCCCGAACCGCTGCGCCTGCCACCGCTGTCGGCGGTCGTCGCCGCCGTACCGCAGGGTCCGCACCGCTGCACCTGACTCCCGGTGATGGAGCGGGATGCGGCCGCGTCACGTGATCCGGTCGGGGGGACGCCGCGCCCCCGTGATGGCGAGATCGCAGGGTGCGCGACGCCAGTTCGAGCGTACGCCGTAACCAGGCGGCCAGCACCCGCGCGGTCTTGTCGGCACCGGGGCCAGCACCCGCGTGGTCGGTGCAGCGGTCGGTGCAGCCAAACTGTCGCGATCACGGCACTATGCCTGCACCCATGCCTGCACCCATGCCTGCACCCACGTAAACAGGGGTGCGCGCGGGGGTCACTGCCGGGGCGGACGGTACCCCGTGGGCTCGGCGCCGAGGTCGACGATCGCGGCGACCGGGCCGCCGCCGTCCGGGCCCTGGTGGGCGGCGCTGACCGAGACGAACACCGCGGGGTCGCCGGTCACGGCAGCCGCGACGCCGCCCACGCAGGCCTTGATCTGCCGGTGCCAGTGCACATCGGAGTCGTCGAGCATCGCGTTGCGCCGCCCGGCCACCATGCCGTCGGCGCTGACCTCGCACTTGAGGAAGGCGTTGACCAGCCGCCCGTCCAGGTCGCTGCGGTGCGGGCGGTCCGGCAGGTCCAGGCCGGCATCGCGGATCGCGGCCCAGATGCCGTCCTGGTCGAGCGCGTCGCGCATCACCGAATGCCCGATGCGAAAGCGCCCGCCGACGCCGCGGGCGTTGCCCACGACCACGACCTGCGCGCGGTCCAGCTCGACGCCGGAGGAGCAGGAGGCGACCGAGGAGTACAGCGAGCGGTCGTGCATGACGTCCGCGTCGGTGGGCATGGCGATCTCACCCAGAGCGAGCGCCACCCCCAGTGCGGTGCACCCGTTGGACAGGTCCATCGACTCGTGGGTGTGCTCGGTCCACACGCTCTTGCCGCGGCTCTTGGCATCACGGATGGTGTGAATGGTCAGCAGCGGGGTCTTGGTCTGCACGTAGTGCACGTCCCCGGCGTCGGCGATACCCGCCTGCGCCATCGCCTCGCGTACCGCGGCCGCCACCTTGGTGATCATGGCGGTGCGTCCGATGTCCTCGGGCAGCAGCACCTCGCTCATCGCGACGCCCACGCTCAGCCGCGGCTCGTCGGTGCGCTCGGCGTCGGCCAAGGTGGCCGGGTCGAGGCTGGCGAACACCGTGGCGTGCGGGCTGAGCACCCCGTCGGTGCCGCCGGACCAGACGATCGGCACCTGCCCGACCTGGGCCGGGGAGCGCGTGCCCTTGGCCACGAGCACCTCGCGAAACGCCCGGTCCGCCAGGATCCGCGTGTAGTCGTTGACCCCGCCGTTGCCCTCGGTCTTGCCGATCACGGCGAGCACCCGGTCGGCGTCCAGGTCGCCGTCGTCGATCAGTGTGGCCAGGGCGCTGGCGTCGCTGACGTGCAGCAGGGGGACCTTGCGGACCGTGATCGGCTGGGGCATGGTTGCGGCTCCTGTGGGTGCGGTGGGTTCGATGGGTGGAGGTTCCACGGGGTTCACGCCGAGTCCGTTGCTCGGACGACGGTGCCGGCCCGGCCGTGGGCGGCCGCGCCGATCCGCGCCAGGCTGCAGATGACGGCGTACCGCCCCCCCGCCTGCACGAAGCGGCAGGCGGCCTCGACCTTGGGGCCCATCGAACCGCTCGCGAACTGTCCCTGCGCGGCCAGGGCGCGCAACCGGCCGACGCTGACCTGCTCGAGCGGTTCGGCGCCGGGCTGCCCCCAGCCCACGACGACGTTGTCGACGTCGTTGGCGATGACCAGCACATCGGCCGCCACGGTTCGGGCGAGCAGGGTGGCGGCGAGGTCCTTGTCGATGACGGCCTCCACGCCGCGCAGGCGGCCATCGTCGTCGCGCACGCACGGGATGCCGCCACCGCCGGCGGCCACCACCACGAACCCGGCGGCCACGAGCGCGACGACGGCGTCGCCGTCCAGGATCTGCACCGGCTCGGGCGAGGCCACGACCCGGCGCCAGCCGCGCTCGCCGCGGTCCTGCCAGACCTGACCATGCGCGAGCAGCGGTTGCACCTGGTCTTTGGGCAGGTAGCGACCGATCGGCTTGCTGGGCGCCGCGAACCCGGGGTCGGCGGCGTCGACGAGGGTGCGGGTCACCAGGGCGGCCACGGGACGACGCAGGCCGCGCCGGGCCAGCGCGTCCTCGAGGGCGTTCAGGACGACGAACCCGATGGTGCCCTGCGTCTGGGCCCCGCACCAGTCCAGGGGCACCGGGGGCACCACGGCGGCGGCCAGCTCGTTCTTCACCAGCAGGTTGCCCACCTGAGGACCGTTGCCGTGCGTGAGGACGACGTCCACGCCGTCCCCGATCAGCTCGGCCACGGTGGCCATGGCGACGGTGATCGCCGCGATCTGGTCCTGCGGTCTGGCCCGGCCGTGCGGGGAGGTCAGGGCGTTGCCGCCCAGCGCTACCAGTGCTCGCACGCTGCGACGCTACGCGCAGGACACCTCGACCCACATGGTGCAACCTCGCCCAACCGGGCACCACCAGGTGGCGGGTCTCGCCCAACGGCTTTGCGGCCCGGCGCGGCCCGGCGCGAGCCTTACAGCCCGAGCGCCCGATAACGACCCAGGCGGGCGCTGCGCCGCTCGGCCGGGTCCAGCTGCAGCAGGCCCACCAGCTCGTGCTGCAGGACCTGCCCGAGCCGCGCGCAGAAGGCCTCGGGCTCGTCCGCGGCGTCCGGGCGCTCGGCCACGATCCGGTCGACGATGCCGTCGGCCAGCAGGTCCAGCGAGCGCACCCCCTGCTCGTCGGCCATCTGGGCCGCATGGTCCAGGTCGCGGTGGACGATGGCGCTGGCCCCCTCGGGCGGCAGTGGCGACAGCCATGCGTGCTGGGCGGCAATGACCCGGTCGGCGGGCATGAGCGCCAGCGCCCCCCCGCCGCTGCCCTGACCCAGGAGCACCGACAGGGTCGGGGCCGCCAGGGTGACCAGCTCGGCCAGGCAACGCGCGATCTCGCCGGCCAGGCCGCCCTGCTCGGCCGCCTGCGACAGGGCCGCCCCCGGGGTGTCGATGACCGTCACCAGGGGAAGGCGCAGCTCACGGGCCAGGTGCATGCCGCGGCGCGCCTCACGCAGCGCCGCCGGACCCAGCGGTGCGCTCACGCTCTGCCCGCGCCGGTCCTGGCCGAGCACCACGCATGGGGCGCCGCCGAAGCGGGCCAGCGCCAGCAGCAGGCCGGGGTCGAGCTCGCCTTGGGCGGTGCCGCTGAGCGGGACGACGTCACTGGCCGCAACGCGCAGCAATCGGCGCACACCGGGGCGCTCGACCCGGCGCGAGCGGATGATCGAGTCCCACGCGGGCACGTCGGCGAGCGGCTCGCGGGGCAGCTCGGGGACCGCTGGGAGCCCCTCGCGGGGTGCGAGCAGCACGTTCAGCGCCCGGTTGGCGATGGCGGCCAGGTCCGCAGCGGGCACGACGGCGTCGATCAGCCCGTGCGCGAACAGGTTCTCGGCCACCTGGACGCCGGGGGGGAACCGCTCGCCGTACATCGCCTCGTAGACCCGAGGGCCGAGGAACCCGATGAGCGCCCCCGGCTCGGCCACGGTCACGTGGCCGAGCGAGCCCCACGAGGCGAGCACCCCACCGGTCGTCGGGTGGCGCAGGTAGACCAGGTAGGGCAGCCCGGCGGCCTTGTGCTCGGCGATCGCTGCCGAGATCTTCACCATCTGCAAGAACGCGACCGTGCCCTCCTGCATGCGGGTGCCCCCGGAGGCCGGGGCCGCGAGCAGCGGCAGGCCCTGCGCGCTGGCTCGCTCGACGCAGCGCACCAGCCGCTCGGCGGCGGCCACGCCGATCGAACCGGCCAAGAAGTCGAACTCGCAGGCCAGCACCGCCACCCGGCGTCCGTGCAGCAGCCCCTCGCCGGTGACGACCGCCTCGTCCAGGCCGGTGCGCTCGCGAGCCTGCGCGAGCTCGCGGGCGTACGCCGATCCGGGGCTGGCCCGGTCGTCGCGCACCGGGGTGTCCCATGAGCGGAAGCTGGCGTCGTCCAGCACCAGGTCGAGCAGCTGGTGAGCGTTCAGCCGGCTCACGCCTCGTCCCCGGCGAGCCAGGCGCGCACAGCGGCGCCGTGCTGGTCGAGAACTGGTGGCGCGAGGTGCTGGCTGCGCGTGGTCTCGGCACCGTCGGCAGCGAAGAACCGCAGTGGCGGCCCGGGCAGCGCCAGCGGCCCGAGGCTCGCGTGCTGCACGTCGACCAGCAGCCCCTGGCTGCGGGTCTGGTCCCATCCGTACACCTCGTCCAGGGTGCGGACCTTGCCGGCGGGGATCCCGAGCTCGTCCAGCAGGGCCAGCAGCGGCTCGCCGTCGTGCTCTGCGAAGGCCTGCTCGACGACCTGGATCACCTGCGCGCGGTTCGCGACGCGTTCGGCGTTGGTCGCCAGGCCCTCGGCTTCGGGGTCGAGGCCGAACGCCGCGCACAGCCGGTGCCACAGCCCTTCGCTGCCGACCGCGATCTGCACCGCGCCGTCGTGGCAGGCGAACAGCCCGTACGGGCAGATGGAGGGGTGGTGGTTGCCGGCCGCGCGGGCGACCTCACCGGCCACCGTCCACCTGGTGCCCTGGTATGCATGCACGCCCACGACCCCCGCGAGCAGTGAGGTCCGCACCACCTGCCCGACGCCGGTGTGCTGGCGTTCCAGCAGGGCGGCGAGCACGCCGTACGCCCCGTACATGCCGGCGAGCAGGTCGGCGATCGGCACGCCCACCCGCTGCGCGTCGTCCGGGCCGGACCCGGTCAGTGACATCATTCCGGCCTCGCCCTGCGCGATCTGGTCGTAGCCGGCTCGCCCGCCCTGCGGGCCGTCGTGGCCGAACCCGCTGATCGACAGCACCACCAACCGCGGGTTGAGCTCGAACAGCCGCGCGGTGCTGAACCCGAGCCGGTCCAGGACGCCGGGGCGGAAGTTCTCCAACAGCACGTCGGCCCGGCCCACCAGCTGCGTCAGGACCATGCGGCCCTGCTCGCTCTTCAGGTCCAGCGCGATGGACTCCTTGTTGCGGTTGCAGGACAGGAAGTACGTGGACTCCCGGCCGGTCCCATCGGGGCCGCCGGCCTGGTCGCAGGCCTCGTCCGGGCGGACGAACGGAGGTCCCCAGCCGCGGGTGTCGTCGCCCGTGCCCGGGGTCTCGACCTTGATCACCCGAGCCCCGAGGTCGCCGAGCATCATCGCCGCGTGCGGGCCGGCCAGCGCGCGAGTGAGGTCGACGACGACCGTCCCGCTCAGCGGCCCGGCGTGCGCTCCGGTCGTGGTGGTCGTCGGCGCTGTGCTGCTCGAGTGGGTCGCGCTCATCCTTCGAGCGTAGGGGGGCGCGTCGCCCGCCCGCTCCGGCGAGAGTCGACGACCCGCCCCGGCCGGCGTGGTCGCATCGCTCTGGCCGGCGTGGTCGCATCGCTCTGGCCGCCCGCGCCGCTTCGGACGACGATGGCCCCGTGGAAGCCGACGCGCCGTACCCCGACGTGCAGTACCCCGACGCGCAGTACCCCGACACGCCGTACGCCGACGTGCAGTACGCGCAGGTGGGCACGATCCGCCTGGCGTACGAGTCGTTCGGCCGGGTGGGCGATCCGACCGTGCTGCTCGTGATGGGGCAGGGCAGCCAGCTGCTCGGCTGGCCCGAGCCGCTGTGCCGAGCCCTGGTGGCGCAAGGGTTGCGCGTCGTGCGCTTCGACCACCGGGACTGCGGGCTCTCGACCCACCTGCCCAGCCGCCGGTTCGCCCTGCGCCACCTCTCGCCGTACACGCTGGACGACCTTGCAGCCGACGCGCTGGCGCTGGTCGACCAGCTCGGGCTGCACGACGTGCATGTGGTGGGCATGTCGATGGGCGCGATGCTCGCGCAGCTGCTCGCGATCGGTGCTCCCAACCGGGTCCTGAGCCTGACCTGCATCGCCTCCAGCACTGGCTCCCGCCGGGTCGGGCGCCCACGCCTGCTGCTGCTACGCCGGATCCCATTGCGGCGCAAGGCTTTGCACCGGGACGCGGCAGGTAGCCTGTTCGCGCGCATCCTGCAGGCGATCGGCAGCCCTGCGTACCCGGTGGACGAGCGCCTCCTGCACGAGCTGGGGGCACGGTGCTACGACCGGGGGTACGACCCGGCCGGCAGCCGGCGGCACCTGTTCGCGGTGCTCCGCGCCCACGACCGGACGTCGGCGCTGCGGCAGCTGCGCGTGCCCACGCTCGTGGTGCACGGCACCGCAGACCCGCTGGTGTCGCCCTCGGGCGGGCAGGCCCTGGCGGCGGCGATCCCCGGCGCACGGCTGGTCACGGTCCCCGGCATGGGCCACGACCTGCCCCCGCAGCTGTGGCCGCTGCTCGTCGCCGAGATCTGCGCCGTCGTCGCGCGCGGCGAGCGTGGACGGGTACCTGACCCAACTGCTCTGGGCGCCCAGCCCACCTACCGCGAGCCCAGGGGTCGGGAGCCCGTCTGCCGCGAGCCCACGTGAGTGCAGCCGTGGGTGCAGCCAAACCGTCGCGATCACGTCACCCTGGCTGCACCCATGGCTGCGCCCACAAGCTGGCCAGCCGGCGGGGAGCGCAGGCTCAGAGCCAGTCGGCGGGGAGCGCAGGCTCAGAGCCAGTCGAGCGCCGCGCTGGTCGGCCCACCGGACAGTCGCGCGTAGCCGGGCCCGCGGTCGAAGAACGGCTGCGCGGACGGACGCGCGGCGCGCCGCGCCCGGCGCAGCTCGGCGGTGGCCGCCTCGTCGAGCACCGGCGCGTCCTGCGA
>DAIETC010000238.1 GCA_027345905.1 Kineosporiaceae bacterium
CTCGCTCGGTTGAGCGTAGGGCCTGTGACCTGCGGTTTTGTGGTCGGGGTGACAGGATTTGAACCTGCGGCCTCTTCGTCCCGAACGAAGCGCGCTACCAAGCTGCGCCACACCCCGGTGCGGCTGCTTCGCGAACGAAGCCGCCCCATCCTAGCGGAGGACGCGGGTGGCCCGTGCGTGACCGCTCACCGTGGGGTGAGGGTCAGCAGGGTGGCTTCCGGGCGGCAGGCGAAGCGCACGGGCGTGTACGGCGAGGTGCCCAGGCCCGCGCTCACGTGCAGCCAGGCGGCGTCGTCCGGGGGCGGGGAGGTGGGGGGCACTTCACCTGCCCCCGGCCACCAGCGGCTCAGCCCCCGCGCCCGCCGGCGATGCAGGTCGCAGTTGGTCACCAGAGCGCCGTAGCCGGGAAGGCGCAGCTGGCCGCCGTGGGTGTGCCCGGCCAGGATCAGCGGCACGGATTCTCGGGCCATGGCGTCCAGGACCCGCGTATACGGCGCGTGCGTGACGCCGATCGTGAGGTCGTGCACGCCCCGCACGCTGCCGGGGTATCGGTCGTACCGCAGGTGCGGGTCGTCGACGCCGACGAACCCGAGCCGCACGCCGCGCACGGTCAGCTCGGCGCGAGCATTCGTCAGGTCGAGCCAGCCGGACGACGTGAGGCCGGCCACCAGGTCGGCGGTGGGCAGCCGGTCGCCCCGGATCCGGCGCCGGCCACCGTGCCGGGTCAGGTAACGCGCGGGGTTCTTCGCTCGGGGGCCGTAGTAGTCGTTGGAGCCGAGCACGAACACCCCAGGTCGCGTCAGCAGCGGCGCCAGGGCGTGCAGCGCCGTCGGTACCGCCTGGCGGTGGGCGAGGTTGTCACCGGTGTCGACGACCAGGTCGGGCTCCAGGGCGGCCAGCCCCCGCACCCACTCGACCTCGCGGCGGGTGCTCGGAGTCAGGTGCAGGTCGGACAGGTGCAGCACCCTCAGCTGCGGCGTCCCCGGGGCGAGCACGGGCAGCGTGCGCCGACGCAGGGTGTAGGCGCGGCTCTCGGCGAGGCTGTACGCCAGCCCGAGCGTGCCGGTGCCGGCGAGCAGGCCCGCGGCGCGGCGCCAGGACGTCGGGGCGGCAGACGTCGGGGCGGAAGGCCTCGGGGCGGCAGTCATGGTGCGCCATCTTGTCATCGGCTGGGACCATGGCCGTATGTCCTTCGTGAAACAGACCTTGCGCGCCGACCTGCAGGAGTCGATGCGGGCTCGCGACGAGCTGCGCACCGCCACGATCCGCATGGTGCTCAGCGCGCTCAGCAACGAAGAGGTCGCCGGAACCTCGGCCCGTGAGCTCAGCGACGACGAGGTGCAGACGGTGCTGCGCCGTGAGGCCAAGAAGCGCCGCGAGGCGGCAGCCGCCTTCGCCGCCGGGGGGCGCCCGGAGCGGGCCGAGCGTGAGCTGGCCGAGCTCGCCGTGCTCGAGACCTACCTGCCCACCCAGCTGGACGACGCCGCTCTGGGGGCTCTGGTCAGCGCGGCGATCGAGCAGGTCGGCGGGCAAGGCCCCGGCGACATGGGTCGGGTGATGAAGGCCGCCCAGGCTGCGGTGGCCGGCCGGGCTGACGGCGCAAGAGTGTCGAGCGAGGTACGCCGTCAACTGACCGGGTGAACCGGCCGGGCGCTGGGGTGTCGCAGCCGGCTCAGTGCTTGCCGCCGCCGCCGTTGCCCTGCCCCGGGCCGGGGGCAGGCGTCGTGGACGCGGGCGGCGTCGTCGGTGGCGCTGTCGGCGTCGGAGCAACGCCCGAGCTGATGTAGATCGTCACGGTGGTGCCCGGCGCCACCAGCGACCCGGCGGCCGGCGACGAGCTGACCGCGGTGCCGGCGGGCAGGCTGGAGGGCACCGCAGTCGCGCTCACGCTGGGGGTCAGACCCGCGGCGACGACGGCGTCCTGGGCGGCCTGCTGGGGCAGGCCGATCACCGACGGCACGCCAACCCGCTGGCCGTTCACAACGGTGTCGCTGGGGGCGCTGAACTGCTCGACCGGCTGGCCGACCAGCGCCTGAGACATGAACTGCTTCCAGATAGGTGCTGCGATCGTGGCGCCGTAGACCTTGCCGTACTGCGTGCCCCCCAACGAGATGTTGTTCATCGAGCGCTGCCCTGAGGTGTGCCCCACCCACACGGCGCTCGCGAGCTGCGGGGTGTAGCCGACGAACCACAGGTCGGTCGAGCCGTTGGTCGTTCCGGTCTTGCCGGCGGCGGGCCGGCCGATCGAGTTTCCTTTCGCGGTGCCGTTGGTGATGACCCCCTGCAGGGCGTCGGTGACGCCACTGGCGATGTCCGGGTCGAGCACCTGCGAGCAGTTCGCGCTGGGCGCCGGCCGGCTCTTGCCGTCCAGGCCCTTGACCGCGGTAATCGAGATCGGCGCGCAGTAGACGCCACCGGCGGCGAACGCGGCGTACGCCGCCGCCATGGTGAGCGGCGCGATGTTCTCGACTCCCAGGGTGAGTGAGGGGCGAGGGTGCAGGCGGGTGGACAGCGTCTTGTCACCGGGCAGGTAGGGCTGCGGGGTCGCCAGGTGCACGCCGAGGGACTCGGCCATGTCACGAACCTCGCACACGCCCACCTGCGCCTCCAGGTTCACGTACGCCGTGTTGACCGAGTCGGCCGTCGCCTGCAACAAGGTGAGGTTGCCCTGCTGTCCCCCCTCGCTGTTGGCGACCTTGGGGTAGTTGTCGGCGAAGCGCTGGTCGGCGGCGCAGTACTTGAAGGCTGAGCGGGGGAACGACGCCGGGCTGGGCGGGGCCTGGATTCTGCTCGTCAACGGCCGGCCCTCCTTCAACGCGGCCGCCAGGGTGAACGCCTTGAACGTCGAGCCGGTCTGAAAGCCGCCGCCGCCGCCGTACTCGCTGTCGACGTTGTAGTTGACGGCGTCGAAGCCCGCGGCCCGCTTATTGCTGAAGCGGGTGTTCTGCACCATGGCCAGGATCTTGCCGGTGCCGGGCTCGACGACGGACATGGCCGCACCGACACCCGAACGGTTCGCCGCGGGCACGCGCGCGTTGATCGCCTGCTGGGCCAGCGCCTGCAGCTTGGGGTCGATGGTCGTGGTGATCGTCAGGCCACCGCGCAGGATCAGATTGCGTCGCTGCGCCGGAGTGGCGCCAAAGCTCTTGTCGCGCAGCAGCGTCTCGTACACGTAGTTGCAGAAGTACCCGTAGTTGGCCAAATCACAGCCGTTGCCGGTCGAGGAGATCCGCAGCCGCAGCTTCGTGGCACGGGCCTTGTCGTGCTCGGCGCGGGTGATGACACCGGTCTGCAGCATGCGCTCGAGCACGATGTTGCGTCGCTCGATGGCGGCCTTGGGGTTCAGGCGGGGGTTGAAGGCCTGCGGCTGCTGGACTATACCCGCGAGCAGCGCGGCCTGCGGCAAGGTAAGGCTCTTGGCGCGGATCCCGAAGTAGTGGCGCGCCGCAGCCTCGACCCCGTAGGCGCCGTCGCCGTAGTACGCGATGTTCAGGTAGCCCTCCAGGATCTGCCGCTTGGACATGTGCTCCTCGAGGGTGACCGCCAGCTTGAGCTCGCGGATCTTGCGGGAGTACGTCTGGCGTACCGCCGCGGCCGCGCCCGCGGCGTCCCCGGCGTACACCGCGTTCTCTTGCAGGGTGAGCTTGACGTACTGCTGGGTCAGCGTGGAGGCACCCTGGGTCTGCGCGCCGCTGGCGTTGCGCACCACCGCGCGCAGGATGCCCTTCAGGTCGACACCACCGTGCTGGTAGAAGCGGGTGTCCTCGATGGCCACCTGTGCTTTGGCCATGACAGGGGCGATCTGGTCCAGCGGCACCACGATGCGGTTCTCGCTGTAGAAGGTGGCGATCGGCGTCCCGTCCGCGGCCAGGATCCTGGACTGCTGGGCCAGGGGACTTTGCTGCAGTTCGGTGAGAAGGGACTGGAAGAACCCGACGCCACCGCGCGCGGCTGCGCCCGCGGCGCCCACCGCCGGCATGCCCAGGCCCGCGCCGATCAGCCCCGCGACCAGTGAGGTCAGCACGAGGGAGGCGAGCAGCACCAGCACGGCGGCCAGGCTCTCGCCGCGCTCGTCGCGGCGCAGCCTCGTGGGACTGCTCATCCAGGCTCCTCGTCACTTGGTACGCCGACGTCAAGGGGTAACGACGTCACCGGGTAACAGGGTACGACCGGCGGGGGATGACTAGTCATATTGGGCGCGACTAATGGCCGGTCTGGGTGATGGTCGCCGCCACGGCTCGTCCCTACCGTCGTACAGGGGGCCAGAAGGCATCGTGTCACCACGTGGGGCTCGCCGCCTTCAGAACACGCAAAGTCAGGGGACGCGCATGGCGAGCACGGAGTCAACCATCAGCGAGCAAGGCTGGCGCCAGGACTGGGCGGCCCGCGGCTCGTGCCGCACGAGCGACCCGGACGAGCTCTTCGTCCAGGGCGCGGCGCAGAACCGGGCCAAGGCCGTGTGCATGGGGTGCGTCGTGCGAACCGAATGTCTGGCCGATTCCCTGGACAACCGGGTCGTGTTAGGTGTCTGGGGTGGGCTGACCGAGCGTGAGCGGCGAGCGTTGCTCAAGAAGCGGCCGAACGTGCGTTCGTGGCGCCGCCTGCTGGAGGCGGCTCGACACGAGCACGCTATCGCCTGGTCGCAAGCCGAACGCCGGGTCGGCTGAGACTCCGACCGTCGGCTGGGGCCGCGGCGGTCGGCTGAGGCAAAGACCGTCGGCTGAGGCCCAGACCTCAGCGCCGCGCCAGATCGCGCCCGACTCGACGCAGGCTGGGCAGGTCGTGCACGTCCTGCGCCAGGGCGGCGACCTGGGCCCTGGGCACGTGGGGATGGGTGGCGGTGAAACGCGTGGTCATGCTCTGCTCGCGCGCCATCACCTTCGCCCGCTCCGCATGCAGGCGCAGCAGCTGGGCGGTCAGCGGGTGCTCCTTGTGCTCGGCTAGCGTCTCCGCGGCGGCCAGGGCCCGTTCGGCGGACAGCGGAGCCGCGACGTTGTGCACCCGGTTGAGGACGAGCCCGGCCAGGGGCATCTGCTCGCTCGCCAACCGGTCGACGAAGTACGACGCCTCCCGCAGGGCGTCCGGCTCGGGGGTGGCGACGACGATGAATGAGGTGCCCTTCTGCTGGAGCAGGCGGTAGGTGACGTCGGCCCGCTCGCGGAACCCGCCGAACATGGTGTCGAGAGCGGCGACGAAGGTCGAGATGTCGCTCAGCACCTGCGCGCCCAGGACCTTCGTGAGGGTCCCCGTCACCAGGCTCACGCCGGTGGAGAACACCTTCAGGTAGGCCCGGCCACCGACCTTGGCGGGGGCGAGCAGCAACTTGATGAACCGCCCGTCGAGGAACGAGCCGAGCCGGGCGGGGGCGTCCAGGAAGTCCAGGGCCGAACGCGACGGCGGGGTGTCCACGACGATGAGGTCCCACGTGCCCTCGCGGTCGGCTTGGGCGCGCAGCTGCCCCAGTCGCTCCATAGCCATGTACTCCTGCGTTCCCGCGAACGAGCTGGACAACGCTTGGTAGAAGGGGTTGGCCAGGATCTGCTGCGACCGCTCCGGCGTGGAGTGCGACTGCACGATCTCGTCGAACGTGCGCTTCATGTCGAGCATCATCGCGTCCAGGCGACCCCCCTTGCCCGCCGCGATCCCGGCCACCTGGCGGGGAGTGTTGTCCAGCTGGTCCAGACCCATCGCCTGGGCCAGCCGGCGCGCCGGGTCGATCGTCAGGACGACGACGCTGCGCCCGCCCTCGGCGGCGCGTAGCGCGAGCGCGGCCGCCGTGGTCGTCTTGCCGACGCCGCCTGCGCCACAGCAGACGATGATCCGGGTGCCCCGGTCGGTGAGCAGGGCGTCCACGTCCAGGTCGGGCGGGCCGGCCGACGTCCGGCGGGATCGGGCGGTGCCGCGCGACGTCATGCCATGCCCTGGGCGTGCAGCCGGTCGGCGAGCAGGTACAGACCGCCCAGATCCACCCCGGCGACCAGGGCGGGAAGCTCGTAGATGACCGGGCCGAGCGCGTCGAGCGCCGCGCGTTCGCGCCGCTCCAGGGCCAGGCGGTCGGCATGCTCACGGGCCTGGACGAGCAGCCCGTCGACCAGGGCGGGTGTGGCGCTCAGCCCGGCGGCGCCAAGCCCCGCCCGCACCTCGTCCACGTCGAGCGCTCCCTTGCCTGCCGCGCTGAGCCGACGGGCTCCCAGCACAGGCTCGCGCACCAGGTTCACGACGATGCCACCCACCGCCAGACCCGCTGCAGTGAGGTCACGCACGCCGTCGGCAGTCTCTTGCACGGGCATCTCCTCCAGCACGCTCACCAGGTGGACGACGCTTTGCGGCGAGTGCAGCAAGCTGGTGATGGCCTGCGCCTGGTGTCGGATGGGCCCGACGCGGGCCAGCCCAACCACTTCGGCGTTGACGTTGAGGAATCGCACGATCCGCCCGGTCGGCGGCGCGTCCAGGACCACGGCGTCGTACACGTAGCGGCCACCCTCGCGCCGGCGCACGGCCTCGTAGACCTTGCCGGTCAACAGCACGTCCCGGATGCCCGGGGCGATCGTGGTGGCGAAGTCGACGGCGCCGAAGCGCTCGAGGACGGCGGCGGCCCGGCCCAGCTTGTAGAAGAGCTGGACGTACTCCAGCAGCGCGGCCTTGGCCTCTACCGCGAGCGCCAGCACGCTGCCCCCGCCAGGCGCGTTGGCGATCTTGTGGGCGACGTACCCCACGGGCGGCGCGTCGAAGACCTGAGCGATGCCCTGACGGTCCTCCACCTCGACGAGCAGCACCTTCTTGCCGTCCCGGGCGAGGGCCAGCGCAAGCGCCGCGGCGACCGTCGTCTTGCCCGTGCCGCCCTTGCCGGTCACCACGTGCAGCCGCACCCCGTCCCAGTGCCGCTCGACGCTGCCCATGGGGCGAGGCTACCCAGCGTGGGCCTGTCGCCGCGTGCTGGACCATTAGGCTGCAGCCCATGTCAACCTCGTGGGAATACGCGACCGTGCCGCTCATCGTGCATGCGACCAAGCAGATCCTCGACCAGTGGGGCGAGGACGGCTGGGAGCTCGTGCAGGTGGTCAACAACGACGGCAACCTGGTCGCCTACCTCAAGCGACCCCGACCGTGAGTGCGGGCCCGGGGCAGAACCAGGGCCAGGCCCAGAACCTGGGCCAGGTCGAGCAGCGGCTGGCCAAGCTCGATCTGGTGGTGCCGGACGTCGCGCGGCCGGTGGCCGCGTACGTCCCGGCGATGCGCGACGGCGACCTGGTGTGGACCTCGGGGCAGCTGCCGATGGTGGGCGGTTCACTGGCCGCGACCGGCAAGGTCGGGGACGGCGAGGGCCAGGTCAGCGCCGAACAGGCCCGTGAGCTGGCCCGCACCTGCGCTCTGAACGCCCTGGCCGCGGTGAAGTCGGTCATCGGCGACCTCGACCTGGTCACCCAGGTCGTGAAGGTGGTCGGGTACGTCGCCAGCGATCCCGCCTTCACCGGCCAGCCGGGGGTGGTCAACGGGGCCAGCGAGCTGCTCGGGCTGGTCTTCGCCGAGGCGGGGGTGCACGCGCGCAGTGCCGTCGGTGTGGCCGTGCTGCCCCTGGACGCGCCGGTCGAGGTCGAGATCGTCGTCCGGGTGCGCTGAGCAAACGGTCCGCGATGCTGCGCGAGTTCCGCATGCCCACCAGGCCGGTGCACGTCACGACGCCGCAGTCCCCGCCGCAGGCCGCCTCCGCCGCGCAGCTGCGCCCCTGCGCGACCGTGCTGCTGCTGCGGGACGGTCCCGGCGGGCCAGAGGTCTTCTTGCTGCGCCGGTCCCGCTCGATGGCCTTCGCCCCCGCGATGCACGTGTTCCCCGGCGGGGGGGTCGACCCGCGCGACGCCGACCCGGGCCTGCCGTGGGCTGGGCCAGGTCCCGAGGTCTGGTCGGGCGTGCTGGGGGCGCCGCCGGCGCAGGCTCGCGAGCTGGTCTGCGCGGCGGTGCGTGAGCTCTTCGAGGAGTGCGCCGTCCTGCTCGCCGGCGTCGATGCCGAGCACGTGGTGGACGACGTCAGCGACGAGCGGTGGGAGACCGACAGGCGGGCGCTGAGTGGGCATTCGCTGGCCCTGCGCGACCTGCTGCTGCGTCGCTCGCTGGTGCTGCGCTCGGACCTGCTGCACCCCTGGGCGCACTGGGTGACTCCGGTCTTCGAGCCGCGCCGCTACGACACCCGCTTCTTCGTCGCCGCGCTGCCGGCGGGCCAGCAGGCGCGTCAGGTCGGTGAAGAGGCCGACCATGCCGCCTGGGTCTGCGCCGCTGCGGCGGTCGCGGCCCACCAGGAGGGACGCCTGGCGATGCTGCCTCCGACGCTGGTGGCGCTGGAGGAGATCGCCGGCTACCCCGATGTGGCGAGGGTGCTAGCCGCACCGCGACACGTACGGCGGGTGCTTCCCTGGCTGCACGAAGGCGCCTTGCGGGTCGACCTGGACGGTGTCGGCGGCGGCGAGCCGGGCCCGTGACCAGCACCTGGTCCGGCGGTGTGGTGAGCGATCGGGCGACCTGTGTGCTGGCCCCGAACGCCGGCCCGATGACGCTCGACGGCACGAACACCTGGGTGCTGGTCGAGCCCGCAGGCCATCGGGCGCTCGTCGTCGACCCCGGCGCGGACGACGAGCGGCACCTGTGCGCGGTGCTCGACCTGGTGCGCGCCCGGGATGCGCGGGTGAGCGCGGTGCTGCTGACCCACGCCCATGCCGACCACAGTGCCGGTGCTGCCTGGCTCGCTGCGCGGTGCGGCGCGCCGGTGCGGGCGTTGGACCCGGCGTACCGGCTCGGCGGCGAAGGGCTGCACGACGGTGAGGTGGTATCGGTCGGTGACCTGACGGTGCACGTGGTGGCCACCCCGGGGCACACCGCGGACTCGTTGTCGTTCCTGTTGCCCGCCGACCGAGCCGTGCTGACGGGTGACACCGTGCTGGGGCGCGGCAGCACCGTCGTCGCACATCCGGACGGACGACTCCGCGACTACCTTCACTCGCTGGAACTGTTGCGGCGCAACGCGTCCGAAATCGGCGTCGAACGCATCCTGCCAGGGCACGGGCCACCGCTGGACGATCTGCAGACGACGATCGAGCGCTACGTCGCGCATCGCCGTGAGCGGCTCGAACAGGTGCGGCTGGCGTTCGAGGCGGGCGCCAGGACCGCGCCGCAGATCGTCGAGCTGGTCTACGCCGACGTCGATCGCCAGCTGTGGCGGGCCGCCGAGCTGTCGGTCGCGGCCCAGCTGGAGTACCTGCGCGAACAGGCCTAGCGCGCGCGGTGGCGCAGGCGCTCGACGTCCAGCAGGACGACGGCCTTGGCCTCCAGGCGCAGCCACCCTCGGGCGGCGAAGTCCGCCAGGGCCTTGTTCACCGTCTCGCGGGAGGCACCGACCAGCTGAGCCAGCTCTTCTTGGGTCAGGCCGTGGTCGACCAGCAGACCGGCGTCCGACTGGTGCCCGAAGCGGTTCGCCAGGTCGAGCAATGCCTTGGCCACCCGGCCCGGCACATCGGAGAAGACGAGGTCGCTGAGCGAGTCGTTGGTGCGCCGCAACCGCCGGGCAAGCGCGCCGAGCATCTGCGTGGCCACCTCGGGGTGCTGCAGCAGCCACGGTTCCAGCTCCTCATGGCTGAGCGCGATCAGGGTGCTCTCGACGACCGCGGTGGCGGTCGACGTACGAGGGCGAGGGTCGAACAGGCTGAGCTCGCCGAACATCTCTCCGGGCCCCAGGATCGCCAGCAGGTTCTCCCGACCGTCCGAGCTCGTGCGGCCGAGTTTGATCTTGCCCTCGAGGATGACGAACAGCCGGTGACCGGCGTCGCCCTCGGCGAACAGAACTTCGGCGCGCGCGAGCTGCTGGCGCTGCATGCGAGCCAGCAGCGAGTTGACCGCGTCGTCGTCCAACGCCGCGAAGAGAGGCGCTTGGCGCACGACATCGTGGTTCACCAGGCCTCCGTGGTCGCGCAGGGGACGTCCCGCTGGCCAGGATATCGCGCATCGCGCCCGCGCAGCCGCCCCCGTAACCTAGGCGAGGACGGGGCGACCCGAGCCGCTCAGGCACAGGTCCGGCTGGTCGCGGTAGCGGCGAACGAGCTCGGCCGTTGCTGTGTCCAAGTCGCGCTGCGCCCCCTGGGCGGCCCGGCTGAGGGTGCGCAGCGACTGCGCCAGCTCGCTGAGCAGCTCGGGGCACCCGCACGGTCGTATGTCGCCCAGCGAATCGCGCACCGACGACGGCAAACCATCGACCTCCCAGAGCCCGGTGCCCGCGCCGGTGAGCTGGGCCACCTCGAGATCGCGTCGGGCCAGGACCAGACGGCGCAGCCACACCAGTCGGGCCGCTTCGCCGGTCAGGCGCTCTCGCTCGGCTCGCAGCGCCGGCAAGTCAAGGGCTTCCAGGTGGGTCACCGGCTTAGTGTCGGCGCCGGCAGCAGCGGCTTGAGACGCGCGGGTGGTGCATCACCCGACCGGGCCATCGCGCCGGGCTCGGCCGTAGGCTGCCCTGGTGCCACTGACCCTGCCGGCCGCCGCCACGACGCCGGTGGCGTTGACCCGCCGCGCTCGCCGCGTCTATCGCGCCCTCGTCAAGCTCTATCCCTTTGCCTGCTGCGAACTGGACTTCGCCGACCCGTTCCAACTGCTGGTCGCCACCGTCCTGTCGGCACAGACCACTGACGCCCGGGTCAACTCCGTCACGCCGGCACTGTTCGCTCGATATCCCGACCCCGCCGCGTACGCCGGAGCCGACCGGGGCGAGCTTGAGGCGCTGATCCAGCCGACGGGCTTCTTTCGCGCCAAGAGCGACACCCTGATCAAACTGGGCCAGGCACTGCTGGAGCGATTCGACGGGCAGGTGCCGCGCAGCCTGGACGACCTGGTGACGTTGCCGGGCGTCGGGCGCAAGACGGCGAACGTCGTCCTGGGGGAGGCGTTCGGTCTGCCGGGCATCACCGTGGACACCCACGTCGGGCGGTTGGCGCGCCGCCTGGGCTGGACCCAGGAGAGCGACCCGGTCAAGGTCGAGCACGCCGTGGGTGCGCTGTTCGAGCGCGCGGACTGGACGCCACTGTCGCGCGTGCTGATCTTCCACGGGCGCCGCACCTGCCATTCGCGCCGGCCGGCCTGCGGGGCTTGCCCGGTCGCCCAGCTGTGCCCTTCGTACGGTGTCGGCGAGACCGACCCGGTCAAGGCCCGGGCCTTGCTGCGCTACGAGCGCGCCAGTGAGGGCCCGCCGTGATCGACCTGCTGCTCGGCCTGGTGCTGCTGGGGTACGTGGTCTCCGGCTTTCGCCAGGGCCTGCTGGTCTCGTTGCTGTCGCTGGTCGGCTTCCTCGGCGGCGGCGCCCTGGCCATGTGGGGGCTGCCACCGCTGCTCGAACGTTGGATGACCCCGCAGACGGCGGACCTGCGCCGGGTGATCGTCATCGTCGTGGGCGTGCTCGCGCTGGCCAGCATCGGGCAGGCGATCGGGGTGGCCATCGGCTCGCGCATGCGCAGCCACGTCCGGGCCCGGCCGGCCCGGGCGCTGGACTCGGTCCTCGGGGCGGCGGCGAGCCTGGCCGCCGTGTGCATCCTGGTCTGGTTGGTGGCCGGGGCGCTGCGCAGCGGACCGGTGCCCGCACTCTCGCGCGCCATCGGTCAGTCCCGGATCGTCGCGGCCATCGACCAGGTGGTGCCCCCGAGCAGTGGCCGGGTGTTCGCCAGCTTCCGCACGCTGCTGGACGCCGAGGGCTTCCCGCGGGTCTTCGAGGGGGTAGGGCCCGAGCAGATCCGGGCGGTCGCCCCGCCCGACCCGCGCGTCGCGAACACCCCCGGTGTGCGCGCTGCGGTCCGTAGCGTCGTCAAGGTGACCGGCCTGGCCAGCGCCTGTGACCGGACGCAGGAGGGCAGCGGTTGGGTCGTTGCCCCCGACCGGGTCGTGACCAACGCACACGTCGTCGCGGGGGTGGAGCGCCCCAGCGTGCGGATCGGGGGGGTCGGCCCGGCCTATCGCGGTCGCGTCGTGGTGTTCGACCCGATCCGCGACCTGGCCGTGATCGACGTGCCCGGGCTGCCGGCGCCCGCCCTTCGGGTGGGAGGTGACCTGTCCAACGGTGCGACCGCAGTGGTGGCCGGCTTCCCGCTGGACGGCCCCTACCGGCTGGTCTCGGCCCGCGTCCGCGATGTCCTGACCGCCCGTGGCCAGGACATCTACGGGTCGCGTACGTCGATCCGCCAGGTGTATTCGCTGTACGCCACGGTGCAGCCGGGCAACTCCGGGGGCCCCCTGCTGGCGCCCAGCGGGCGGGTCGTCGGCGTGGTCTTCGCCAAGAGCCTGGACGACGTGAACACCGGTTATGCGCTCACGGCGTCCGAGGCGGCGCCGGTGCTTGCCCGTGCCGCCGGCGCCTCGGCGGCCGTGCCGGTGGGAGGTTGCGCGGCCGGCTGACCCGTCCGGGCCCGGCTCAGCCCAGCCGCGCCAGCCAGCGCAGCAGCTGGGTGGTGACCTCGTCGCCCTGTTCTTCGGGCAGGAAGTGCCCGGCACCTCCGATCTGCTCCTCCTGCATCCGACCGGTCACCCACCGCCCGCACCCATGGGCGGTCGCTGGCAGGATGCACGGGTCGTCCGCTCCGTGCAGCTGGAGCACCGGCACGGCGATGGGACGGTCGATGGCCTCAGCGAAGGCACGCCCGTCCCCGCGTACCTGCGAGCGCACCGCCCAGCGGAAGTACTCCAGCGCGCAGTGCGCGACGAAAGGGATCGCGATGGCCTGGCTGTACCACTCGACCGCCTCGTCGTCGAGTTGCCAGCCTGGCGCCCCCCATGCGCGCAGCAGGCGCTCGATGGCCCCGGGCGCGACCAGACGACGTTCGGGCAGGACCGGCTGCTGGAACGCCCAGAGGTAGCCGCTGGCGCGCCGTTGAGCGCGGGAGGTCAGCAGCGCCGAGCGAAGCCGCAACGGGTGCGGCATCGACAACGCAGCCACGGCGCGGGTCACCGCCGGTTCGAGCGCGGGCATCGACCAGGCGATCCAGGCGCCGACGTCGTGTCCCACGATGGCCGCCGCAGGTTCGCCCAGTGAGCGGACGACGGCGGCGACGTCCGCGGCCAGGGTCGGCGTGTCGTATCCGCGCGGCGGTTTGTCCGAGGCCCCGTAGCCGCGCAGGTCCATGGCGGCCACCCGGTACCCCGCCAGCGCCAGCGCCGGCAGCTGCGCTCGCCAACTCCACCAGTTCTGCGCGAACCCGTGCAGCAGCAGGACGAGCGGGCCTTCTCCGGCCTCGGCGACATGAAACCGGGCGCCGTTGGCGGCGACGAACCGGTGCCGCCACGGCCCATCGACCAGGACGTGCGTCGCGTCGACGCTCACTTCAGGTGGAGTGCGGTCCAGCGGCCTTGAGCGTCGCGATCGTCTCCTTGGTGGTGCGGACCGTCCGCTCTGGTCCGGTGACCTTGCTGAGCCGGGACTTGCCGACCAGCGCGAGCAGCCCGGCGAGCACCAGCAGGACGACGGCCACGACCAGGAATGCGGCCCAGCCGGCCAGGCCCAGAGCGACCAGCCCGAACGCGGCCGCGATCAGCAGCATGACCAGGGCCAGCAGCCCGAACAGGGCGGCCGCACCGAACATCGCCGCGCCGAGCCCCGCCGTCTTGACCTCGGCCTTCACCTCGGCCTTGGCGAGGGCGACCTCCGAGCGGACGATCGCCGACAGGTCGCGCGAGGCGTCGGCCACTAGCTGACCCAGGGTGCGTTCGGGGACGTCAGCACCGCCGGTCGTGGCGGGTGCGGTCACTGGCGTCGGGGGTGGTGCGCTCATTCCAGCTCCTCCTCGTGGACGGCACGGTCCTGGTGGACGGCACAGCCGCGGACCGAGCCTACGGCCGCGAGGCGGAGGTCGCGCGCTCGCGGGCGGGCTACCCGCCTTCTGCGACCTCGCGGCCGGGTCTCGTGGCCGTATCGCTTTGGTCCTGCTCGCTCTCGGCGAGCCTGCGATAGACCGCCGTACGGCGGCGCAGCACCAGCGCGGCCAGCCCGGCCGAGATCAACGACCCAGCCAGGACCGCCACCTTGGCGTGCTCGGTACGCGGGCTCGACGAACCGTAGGCCAGGTCACTGATCAGCAGGCTGACCGTGAAACCGATACCCGCGAGCAGCGAGACGCCCAGCACGTCCCCCCAGGCAAGCTGCTCGTCCAGCTCGGCCCGGGTGAACCGTGCGGTCAACCAGGTGCCCCCGAGGACGCCCAGGCACTTGCCCAGGACGAGTGAGAGGACGACGGCCAGGGCCGCACGGTCGCGCACGGCCCCCGCCAGACCGCCGCCGACCAGGCTCACGCCGGCTGCAAAGAGCGCGAAGACCGGCACCGCGACCGCAGCGGACAACGGACGCAGGGTGTGCTCGAACCGTTCGGCAAGCGAGCTGCGCTCACCTTGCCGACGGCGTGCGGGAACCACGAGGGCGAGCAGCACACCGGCCACCGTGGCGTGCACCCCAGAGGCGTGCACCAGTGCCCAGGTGGTGACGGCCAGCGGCAGCAGCAGCCACCACGCGGTGCGCCGGGCGCGCACCAGCAAGGCGAACGCGGCCAACGGCAGCAAGGCCGCCAGCAGCGGTAGCGGCTGCAGGTGCGCGGTGTAGAAGACGGCGATGATGGTGATGGCCACGAGGTCGTCCACGACCGCCAAGGTGAGCAGGAACGAGCGCAAGGCGCTCGGCAGGTGGGTGCCGATCACCGCCAGCACGGCCAGGGCGAAGGCGATGTCGGTGGCGGTGGGCACCGCCCAGCCGCTCATCGCCGCGCCGTCACCGGCCGACACCAGCAGGAACACCCCGGCCGGCACCACCACCCCGGCGAGCGCAGCGACTACGGGCAGCACGGCCTTGGCCGGGTCGCTCAGCTCGCCGACCACCAGCTCACGTTTGAGCTCGAGGCCGGCGACGAAGAAGAAGACAGCCAGCAGCCCGTCACCGGCCCACTGCCCGAGCGACAGGTCCAGGTGCAGGGCCGCCGGCCCCAGCGTCGTCTGGCGCAGCGCCTCGTAGCCGGCGCGCCACGGGGAGTTGGCCCACAGCAGGGCCAGGACGGCTGCCACGAGCAGCAGGACCCCACCGACGGTCTCGGTGCGTAGGGCGGCGCTGACCTGCTGGGTCTCCGGCCAGCTGGAGCGCGAGAACAGGCGTCGGGTGGTGGCGGCTGGCATGCGCACTCCGGTGGTCATGCCGGGCACAGTCGTGCCCGGTTGCTGACATGCCGCCACGCGGCGGACATGGCCGACCAGCCTTCCCGGCGCCCCGAGCCATGGTAGCGCCGGGGCGTCAGTAGTAGCGCAACCACAGGTAGGGCCAGGACAAGCTCACGGTCACCGCGGCCACCACCAGCCCGTACTTGGTGAACTCCCAGAACGAGATCGGGTGCCCGTTGCGCCGGGCGATCCCGGTGATGACGACGTTGGCACTGGCGCCTACCGCCGTCGCGTTGCCGCCCAGGTCGGCGCCCAGAGCCAGGGCCCACCACAAGGCGTGCGCCTGGGGCGCTCCGCCTCCGGCGTCCACGAGGTCCTTGACCAGCGGCGCCATCGTCGCGACGTAGGGGATGTTGTCGACGATGCCCGACAGTGCCGCCGACCCCACCAGCAGGCCGGTCGCCGCCACCAGGTAGTGGTCGCCGACGGCCCGGGTGGCCAGCTGCCCCAGCTGCTCGATGACGCCGAGGTGCACCAGTGCGCCCACCATGACGAACAGGCCCATGAAGAAGGCCAAGGTTTCCCACTCGACGTCCGCGAGGTAGCTGCGCGCGGGCAGCCCGGACAGCAGCACGATGAGGCCGGCGCCGAGCAGGGCGACCGTCGAGGGCTCAAGCGCCAGCACCGAGTGGGCGGCGAACCCGATGGTGACCAGGGCCAGCACGGCCAGGCTGCGCGCCAGCAGCCTGGAATCGGTGATCGCATCCCGTTCCTGCAGGGCCATCACCTTCGCCGCCCGCTCGGGGTCGGCGGCGAAGGCGCGGCGGAACAGCACCCGGCACATCCCGATGAACACGACGAGCAGGATCGTCACGATCGGGGCCAGGTTGAGCACGAAGTCGTTGAATGACAAGCCCGCTCGGCTGGCGATGATGATGTTCGGTGGGTCGCCGATGAGGGTGGCGGTGCCCCCGATGTTGCTGGCCAGCGCCTCGGCGATGAGGTAAGGGACGGGGTTGACCCCCAGGCGCTCGCAGACCAGCAGAGTCACCGGGGCGACCAGCAGCACGGTGGTGACGTTGTCGAGCAGCGCCGAGGCGACCGCGGTGATCACGACCAGCATGACCATGACCCGAAACGGTTTGGCCCCGGCACGCTTGGCCGCCCAGATCGCCAGGTACTCGAACACGCCGGTCTGTCGCAGGACGCCGACGATGATCATCATGCCCAGCAGCAGGAAGATGACGTTCCAGTCGACCCCCGTCTCCTCACTGAAGAACGCCTGACGCGAACCGCTGGCTCCGATGACGACCATCGCCGCGGCGCCCCCCAGCGCTGCGGCGACGCGGTGCACCCGCTCGGTGGCGATCAGCAGGTAGGCGACGACGAACACCCCGACCGCGAGCACGGCCTGAACGCTCACCGAGCGGGTCCCTGACCCTCGGTGTCCAGGTCGAGCAGGTCCTGCGCGAGCGTGCGCTGCACCCCTGGGTCGGCCTGTCCGGCCAGGGCCAGCACAGCGGCCAGCACGCGCGCGAGGGTCACCACGCCGGACGACGTCCCCGCCTCGTCCCGGACCACGACCATCGGCGCACGCTCACGGACCAGGACCGCCGCGATCTCGATGAGCGTGTCGTCGGGCAGCACCTGCGCAAGCGGCTGCACCGCGACGTCGTCGTCGTCCAGCAGGTCGCCGACCGTGCGGCCCAGCAGCCGGGCACCGATCTCGTCGGCTCCCGCTTCGTCGTACACGTGAGCCAGCAGCGGATCCTCGCGCACGTAGCGGGGCACGACCAGGCGCAGCACCTGGGTGCCGTCCACCAGGGCCACGGGGTGGCCGTCCGCGTCCGCCACGACGACGCCGTTGGTGCGCAGGGTCGCCACGATCCGGGCCGCCTCGAGGGCGCTGGTCTCACGACGGACGACGGGGATCCGCTCGACGAGGTGACGGGCCTGCATCCGGCCAGCCTAGGGCGGCGGGCGGCCGGCGATCACTCCTGCGAGGCGCTGTCCAGGCCGCTGGCGATCAGGTCCATCACGCTGGAGTCGGCCAGGGTGGTCACGTCCCCGATGTGCCGCTTCTCGGCGACGTCGCGCAGCAGCCGGCGCATGATCTTGCCCGAGCGGGTCTTGGGCAGCTCGGCCACGACGAGGATCTTGCGCGGCTTGGCGATCCCGCCGATCTGGTTGGCCACGTGCTCGCGCAGCTCGGTGCCGATGTCGGGCCCCTCCTGCGCCCCGCTGCGCAAGATGACGAACGCGCAGACCGCCTGACCGGTCGTCTCGTCGGCCGCGCCGACGACGGCAGCCTCGGCCACCTTCGGGTGCGATACCAGTGCCGACTCGATCTCGATGGTCGAGAGCCGGTGACCGGACACGTTCATGACGTCGTCGACACGCCCGAGCAGCCAGATGTCGCCGTCCTCGTCGCGTTTGGCGCCGTCGCCGGCGAAGTACCTGTGCTCGAACCGCGACCAGTAGGTCTCCTTGTACCGGTCGGGGTCGCCCCAGATCCCGCGCAGCATGGCTGGCCACGGCTCGGTGAGCACCAGATAGCCGGCTTGCTCGTTGGGCACCGGCTCACCGGCATCGCTCAGGACGTCGACGCTGATACCGGGCAGCGGGACCTGGGCCGACCCCGGCTTGGTCGTCGTCACACCGGGCAGCGGGCTGACCATGATCGCCCCGGTCTCGGTCTGCCACCAGGTGTCGACGATCGGCGTGCGGTCGGCACCGATCACGCGGCGGTACCACATCCAGGCCTCGGGGTTGATCGACTCGCCGACGCTGCCCAGCAACCGCAGGGACGACAGGTCGTGCTGCGCCGGAATCTGCTCGCCCCACTTCATGAAGGTGCGGATGGCGGTCGGCGCGGTGTAGAGGATCGTCACCCCGAACTTGGCGACGATCTCCCACCAGCGGCCCTGGTGCGGTGTCTCGGGTGTGCCCTCGTAGATCACCTGGGTGGCACCGTTCGCGAGCGGCCCGTAGACCACGTAGCTGTGCCCGGTCACCCACCCGACGTCCGCGGTGCACCAGTAGACGTCGGTCTGCGGGTGCAGGTCGAAGACGTTGCGGTGCGTGAAAGCGACCTGGGTGAGGTAGCCGCCACTGGTGTGCAGAATGCCCTTCGGGTTGCCGGTCGTACCGGAGGTGTACAGGATGAACAGGGGCTGCTCGGCGTCCATGGGCTCGGCGACGTGCTCATCGTCCGCCTGCTCCATCGCCTCGTGCCACCACAGGTCGCGCCCCGGCGTCCACTCGACGTCCTGCCCGGTGCGCCGCACGACGAGAACGTTGCTGACGGTGTCCGCGCCGCTCGCGAGGGCGGTGTCGACGGCCGGCTTGAGCGCGGTGGCCTTGCCCCGCCGGTAGCCGCCGTCCGAGGTGATGACCAGGCTCGCCTCGGCGTCCTGGATCCGGCTGCGCAGGGCGTCGGCGCTGAACCCGCCGAACACGACGCTGTGCGCGGCGCCGATCCGGGCGCAGGCCAGCATCGCGACGACGGCCTCGGGGATCATCGGCAGGTAGATCGCGACCCGGTCGCCCTTGCGTACCCCGAGGCTGAGCAGCACGTTGGCGCACTTCTTGACCAAGGCGGTCAGCTCGGCGTAGGTGATCGTGCGGGTGTCCCCGGGCTCACCCTCGAAGTGGATGGCGACCCGTTCGCCGTTGCCTGCCGCCACGTGCCGGTCGGCGCAGTTGTAGGCGACGTTCAGCTGGCCGTCCTCGAACCACTTGGCGAACGGCGCGTCGTCCCAGTCCAGGGTCGTGGTGAAGTCCCGCGACCAGTCCAGCAGGCTGCGGGCCTGTTGCGCCCAGAAGCCGAGGCGGTCGGCCCTGGCCTGCTCGTACAGGGCGCTGGACGCCACGGCCTGGGCCGCGAACGCCGGGTCCGGGGGGAAGCGCCGGTCCTCCTGGGCGAGGTTGGACAGCCCGGCGGCGGGAGTGTCGGTGGCCATGATCAGCGCCCTTCACGAGGCAGCGACGGCATCGTCGGCCGAGCTGGGTCGCCCGGCAGGAGTACCGTAACGCGCCGCCTGGCCGCCGCGCGCTGATCAGGTCGGATTCAGTGGACGACGGCCCGCTCGGCGCCAGCGCCGGTCAGGGAGCGCACCTCCATCTCGGCGAACTTCTCTCGGCTGCTGCGCTCGGGGCTGGTCACCGTGCCGAGCCAGCCGAGGAAGAAGGCCAGCGGGATGGAGACGAGGCCGGGGTTGTCGAGGGGGAACCAGTGGAAGTCGATCGTCGGGTCGGTGATCATCGACAGGCTCTTGGTCGGGTCGGTGGGATCGGCCTTGCCCGAGACGACCGGGGAGAAGACGATCAGGGTGACGCAGGTGATCAGTCCCCCGTACATGCTCCACAGGGCGCCGCGGGTGTTGAACCGCTCCCAGAACAACGAATACAAGATCGTCGGCAGGTTCGAGCTCGCCGCGACCGCGAACGCCAGGGCAACCAGGAAGGCGATGTTCTGCCCGTTGGCGAAGATGCCACCGACGATCGCGACGGCGCCGATGACCAGGGTCGTGATCCGCGCGACGCGGATCTCGCCGTCCGGGGCGATCTGCCCGTGCTTGATGACGTTGGCGTAGATGTCGTGCGCGAACGAGGCGCTGGCCGTGATCGTCAGCCCGGCGACCACGGCCAGGATCGTCGCGAAGGCTACGGCCGAGATCACGCCGAGCAGGAGGGTCCCGCCCAGCGCATAGGCCAGCAGGGGCGCCGCCGAGTTGACCTTGCCGGGTGCCTCGGCGATGGCCTTGGGGCCCACCAGGGCCCCGGCGCCATACCCGAGCACCAGCGTGAACAGGTAGAAGATCCCGATGATCCAGATGGCCCACACGACGCTGCGGCGCGCCTCACGTGCCGACGGCACGGTGTAGAAGCGCATCAGGACGTGTGGCAGCCCGGCGGTGCCGAGCACGAGCGCCAGGGACAACGACACGAAGTCCAGCTTGCTGATCTCGGACTTGCCGAACTGCAGCCCCGGCCCGAGCAGCTTCTCGCCCTTGGGGCTGTTCTGCGCGGCGGCGCCCAGCAGGTCCGACAGGTTGAACCCGTACTTGCTGAGCACGAGCAGGGTCATCACCCCGGCGCCGATGACGAGCAGGACGGCCTTGACGATCTGCACCCAGGTGGTTCCCTTCATGCCGCCGATCAGGACGTAGAGCACCATCAGCACGCCGACGACCGCGATCACCAGGCTCTGACCGTTCTTGTGGCTCACGCCCAGCAGCAGCGCCACCAGACCGCCGGCACCGGCCATCTGGGCGAGCAGGTAGAAGAAGCTCACGGTCAGCGTGGTGATGGCGGCGGCGGTGCGCAC
>DAIETC010000242.1 GCA_027345905.1 Kineosporiaceae bacterium
TGTGGCGGGCCGACCCCCTCGCGCTCGACCGCGAGACGTGCGCCACCGCCGTCCGCTTCACGCTCGAACAGCTGGCCACCAGCGCGCCCGGGCACGCGCTGGAGGTGCGCGTGCCGCCGTACGGGGTGACCCAGTGCCTACCCGGGCCGCGGCACACCCGCGGCACCCCGCCCAGCATCGTCGAGACGGACGCCGACACCTGGCTCGCGCTGGCGACCGGCGAGCTGGTGTGGGCGCGGGCCGTGCAGTCCGGAGCCGTCCGGGCCAGCGGCGAGCGCGCTGACCTGAGCCCGCACCTGCCCCTGTCATGACTTGGGGAATCGTTAGGCTTGGGCCGTGAACCCTGAGCCCCGGACAAGCCACCAGGTTCGAGTGCGCCGGGCTCCGCGCTACCCGGCGTTCCTGGTCACCGGGGCGGTGCTGGGACTGCTCGTCGCGCTGATCAGCGGGTTCACCGGCCCGGTCGACCCGAGCGTCGGGCGGGGCCGGCTGGTGGGCTATCTGGCGATCGGGTTCGGCCTGCTCGGGCTGCTGCTGGGGGCCCTGGCGGCCATTGCCATCGAGACCCTGAACCGCCGTTCGCGATGAGGCCACCCCCCTGGGTGCGCGAGGGTGTGGGAGGCTAGGGCAGTGGCGCGAGGCGACGGGCGACTGAACCACGACCTCCTGCCCGGCGAGAAGGGCCCCCAGGACGCCTGCGGCGTCTTCGGGGTCTGGGCGCCGGGCGAAGAGGTCGCCAAACTCACCTACTTCGGGCTCTACGCGTTGCAGCACCGCGGCCAGGAGTCGGCCGGCATCGCGACCAGCGACGGGACGCGGCTGCTGGTCTACAAGGACATGGGCCTGGTCTCCCAGGTCTTCGACGAGGCCTCGCTGCACTCGCTCAGCGGCCACCTGGCGATCGGGCACAGCCGGTACTCCACCACCGGCGGCAGCACCTGGGAGAACGCCCAGCCCACCCTCGGGAACACGGCGGCGGGCACGGTCGCCCTCGCGCACAACGGAAACCTGACCAACTCCCTGGAGCTGCGGGCCCTGGTCCGCGAGCGCTACGGCGTGCAGGCGGCGGGTGAGCTGAGCCGGGGCAACACCAGCGACACCGCGCTGGTGACGGCCCTGCTGGCCGGCGACCCCGACCGCAGCCTGGAGGCCACCGCGCTGGACGTGCTGCCGCTGCTGCGTGGCGCTTTCTCGCTGGTGTTCATGGACGAGAACACCCTGTACGCCGCGCGCGACCCGCACGGCGTACGCCCCCTGGTCCTGGGCCGCCTCGAACGCGGCTGGGTCGTGGCCAGCGAGACCCCCGCGCTGGCGACGGTGGGGGCAAGCGTCATCCGCGAGATCGAACCCGGCGAGATGATCGCGATCGACGGGGACGGCCTACGCACCCACCGTTTCGCCGATCCCGAGCCGCACGGGTGCGTCTTCGAGTACGTCTACCTGGCCCGCCCGGACGCGACGATCAACGGGCGCGTGGTGCACGAGGCCCGGATCGAGATGGGCCGGCGCCTGGCCCGTGAGCACCCGGTCGAGGCCGACCTGGTGATCGGGGTGCCGGAGTCCGGCGTCCCGGCCGCACTGGGCTACGCCGAGGCCAGTGGCATCCCGTTCGGCCAGGGTTTCGTCAAGAACTCGTACGTGGGGCGCACGTTCATCCAGCCCAGCCAGACGATCCGCCAGCTCGGCATCCGGCTCAAGCTCAACCCCCTGACGCACGTCATCAAGGGCAAGCGGCTGGTCGTCGTCGACGACTCGATCGTGCGCGGCAACACCCAGCGCGCCCAGGTACGCATGCTGCGCGAGTCCGGCGCTGCCGAGGTGCACGTGCGCATCTCGTCCCCACCGGTGACCTGGCCGTGTTTCTACGGCATCGACTTCGCCAGCCGGGCCGAGCTGATCGCCACCGGGCTGGGCGTCGAGGAGGTGCGGGCCAGCATCGGCGCGGACTCCCTGGGCTACATCAGCGAGGACGCCATGATCGCGGCCACCGAGCAGCCCCGTGAACGGCTGTGCACGGCCTGCTTCACCGGGCGCTACGAGATGGAGCTCCCGTCGTCCGCCCAGCTCGGCAAGCACGTGCTCGAGACCCTGCCCGGGCTGGACGTCGCCGGCCAGCTTCGCGACGTCGACGGCGCCTGGGTGGGCGTCGAGGGCGGCGCCGCCGACGCGCTCAGCCGGCCCTGACCCGATGGGCGTCGAGCAGCCGGTCACCTACGCCGGTTCGGGTGTGGACGTCGACGCGGGGGATCGCGCTGTCGCCCTGATGCGCGAGTGGGTGGCCCAGACCCAGCGCCCCGAGGTGGTCGGCGGTCTCGGCTGTTTCGCGGGCTTGTTCGACGCCAGCGCGCTCAAGGCCTACCGGTGTCCGCTGCTGGCGACCAGCACGGACGGCGTGGGCACCAAGGTGCAGATCGCCCAGCGGCTGGACATCCACGACACGATCGGGTTCGACCTGGTCGCGATGGTCGTGGACGACATCGTCGTGTGCGGCGCCGAGCCACTGTTCATGACCGACTACATCGCCTGCGGCTCGGTGA
>DAIETC010000252.1 GCA_027345905.1 Kineosporiaceae bacterium
GATGCATCGCGCTCGGCATCACCGGTCCGGTGCTGCGCGCCACCGGGCTGCCGCACGACCTGCGCAAGCTCTCGCCGTACTGTGGCTACGAGACCTACGACTTCTCGGTCGTCACCCGCGACACGTGCGACGCCTACGGCCGGCTGCGGGTTCGGATCGATGAGATGTACGAGTCGCTGAGCATCGTCGAGCAGACCGCCGACCGGCTGCAGGCCACCCCGGGCCCGGTGATGGTCGCCGACAAGAAGATCGCCTGGCCGGCCCAGCTGGCGATCGGCCCGGACGGTATGGGCAACAGCCTCGACCACATCCGGCACATCATGGGCACCTCCATGGAGGCACTGATCCACCACTTCAAGCTGGTCACCGAGGGCTTCCGGGTGCCCGTCGGGCAGGTCTACGTGGCCATCGAGGCGCCCAAGGGCGAGCTCGGGGTGCACCTGGTCAGCGACGGCGGGACCCGCCCCTACCGAGCGCACTTTCGCGACCCGAGCTTTAACAACCTGCAGGCGGTGGCGGCGATGTGTGAGGGCGGCCAGATCGCCGACGTCATCGTGGCCGTCGCCTCCATCGACCCGGTCATGGGCGGGGTGGACCGCTGATGAGCTCCGAGGCGCCCACGGGCTACCCCGAGCAGGTCCGCGAGCGGCTCACGCGGGACGCGGAGCTGATCGTGGCCCGCTACCCCGTGGCCCGTTCGGCGCTGTTGCCGCTGCTGCACCTGGTGCAGAGCCAGGACGGGTACGTCAGCCGGCGTGGCATCGAGTTCTGCGCGCAGCTGCTCGACCTGAGCGCCGCCGAGGTGGCGGGGGTGGCCACCTTCTACACCCAGTACAAGCGGCACCCGAACGGCACCTACACCGTCGGCGTCTGCATCAACACGTTGTGCGCGGTCATGGGCGGGGACGCGATCTGGGAGTCGGTCTCCTCGCACCTGGGCATCGGCCACGACCAGACGAGCCAGGACGGGGCGATCACCCTCGAACGGATCGAGTGCAACGCGGCGTGCGACTACGCGCCGGTCGTGATGGTCAACTGGGAGTTCTTCGACAACCAGACGCCGGCCAGCGCCCGGGCGCTCGTGGACGACCTGCGCAGCGGCGCCGACGTCCGGCCCACCCGCGGAGCGGACCGGGTCTGCACCTTCGCCGAGACCGAACGGCTCCTTGCCGGGTTCAGCGACGGGCGCGCCGACCAGGGGCCGGGCGCCGGCACCCCTACCCTGGTCGGGCTGCGACTGGCACGCGAGCGCGGCTGGCGCGCGCCGGACGCCACCCCCGACAACAACACCGAACCGCGGACGGAGGCCTGAGCCGATGACGACGACCCTGACCCCCGTGCTCTGCGCGTCCTGGGACGACGAGCGCTCGTGGTCGCTGGACACCTACGAGCGCCACCAGGGCTACCAGGCTCTGCGCCGGGCCCTCGCCAGCGCGCCGGCGGACGTGATCGAGACCGTGAAGCGATCCGGCCTGCGCGGGCGCGGGGGCGCCGGCTTCCCCACCGGCATGAAGTGGGGGTTCTTGCCCCCACCGGACGGGGGCCCGCGCTACCTGGTGGTCAACGCGGACGAGTCCGAGCCGGGCACCTGCAAGGACGTGCCGCTGATGCTGGCCGCCCCGCACCTGCTGGTCGAGGGTGCGGTGATCACGGCCTACGCCATCGGTTGCGAGCACGCCTTCATCTACGTGCGCGGCGAGGTGGTGCACGTGTACCGCCGGCTGCTGCGCGCGGTGGCCGAGGCGCACGAGAAGGGCTACCTCGGCACCGACATCCTCGGGTCGGGCTTCGACCTGCAGATCACCGTGCACGCGGGCGCGGGGGCCTACATCTGCGGGGAGGAGACCGCGCTGCTGGACTCGCTGGAGGGCCGGCGCGGCCAGCCCCGGCTCAAGCCGCCCTTCCCCGCCGTCGCCGGCCTGTACGCCCGGCCCACCGTCGTCAACAACGTCGAGTCGATCGCCAGCGTGCCCTCGATCGTCCTGCGCGGCGCCGACTGGTTCTCGTCCATGGGCACCGAGAAGTCCACCGGGTTCGGGCTTTTCAGCCTCTCCGGCCATGTGACCAACCCGGGCCAGTACGAGGCACCGCTCGGGATCACCCTGCGTGAGCTGCTCGAGCTGGCCGGCGGCGTCCGCGAAGGTCACCAGCTGAAGTTCTGGACGCCGGGCGGATCCTCGACACCGATCTTCACCGACGAGCACCTGGACGTGCCCCTGGACTTCGAGGCCGTCGCCGCGGCCGGGTCCATGCTCGGCACGCGCGCGCTGCAGATCTTCGACGAGACCACCTGCGTCGTGCGGGCCGTCAGCCGGTGGATCGACTTCTACGCCCACGAGTCCTGCGGCAAGTGCACGCCGTGCCGAGAGGGCAACTACTGGATGAAGCAGGTGCTGCACCGCCTGGAGGACGGCCGGGGCACCGAGGCCGACCTCGACAAGCTGTTGGACACCTGCGACAACATCCTCGGCCGCGCCTTCTGCGCCCTGGGTGACGGGGCGACCAGCCCGGTCACGTCGAGCATCGCGTACTTCCGCGACGAGTACTTGCGGCATCTGCCCTCGGCGCAGAACCCCGCCGGCGGCTGCCCCTTCGACCCGGGCGCCAGCGCCCTGTTCACGCCCGAGGCGATGGCTCTGTCATGACCGTGGCCACCCCCAGTGGCGGCCAGGTCGCCGCGACCCAGGACGCCCTGGTGCACCTGAGCATCGACGGCGTCGAGCTGGCGCTGCCCAAGGGCACCTTGGTGATCCGCGCCGCCGAGCAGATCGGCGTCCAGATCCCGCGGTTCTGCGACCACCCCCTGCTCGAGCCGGTCGGCGCCTGCCGCCAGTGCCTGGTCGAGGTCTGGACGCCGGGGCGCGACGGTTCGCTGCAACGGATGCCCAAACCGCAGGCGTCGTGCACCATCGCGGTCAGCGAGGGCATGGTCGTCAAGACCCAGCGCACCTCCCCGGTGGCCGACAAGGCCCAGCAGGGGGTCATGGAGCTGCTGCTGATCAACCACCCGCTGGACTGCCCGGTCTGCGACAAGGGCGGCGAGTGCCCGCTGCAGAACCAGGCCCTGTCCAACGGCCGCGGTGAGTCCCGGTTCGAGGACGTCAAGCGCACCTACCCCAAGCCGGTCAACATCTCCAGCCAGGTGCTGCTCGACCGCGAGCGCTGCATCCTGTGCGCCCGGTGCACCCGCTTCAGCGAGCAGATCGCCGGTGACCCGTTCATCGAGATGCTCGAACGCAGCGACCTGCAGCAGGTCGGGATCTACGCCGAGCAGCCGTTCGAGAGCTACTTCAGCGGCAACACGGTGCAGATCTGCCCGGTCGGTGCGCTGACCGGAGCGGCGTACCGGTTCCGCTCGCGGCCCTTCGACCTGGTGTCGACCCCGGGAGTGTGCGAGCACTGCGCGTCCGGCTGCGCGATCCGCACCGACTCCCGCCGCGGCAAGGTGCTGCGCCGGCTGGCCGGCAACGAACCGGCGGTCAACCAGGAGTGGAACTGCGACAAGGGCCGATGGGCCTTCGCGTACACCACCCACGAGCGCCTCACCCACCCGCTGGTGCGCCGTCCTGAGACCGGCGAGCTGGAGGTGGCCTCGTGGCCCGAGGCCCTGGCGGCGGCGGCGGCCGGTCTGGCGGCCGCACGCGACGCGGGCGGCGTCGGCGTGCTACCGGGGGGCCGGCTCACCCACGAGGACGCCTTCGCCTACGCCAAGTTCGCCCGCGTGGTGCTCGCCACCAACGACGTGGACTTTCGGGCCCGTCCGCACAGCGCCGAGGAGGCGCAGTTCCTGGCCCACACCGTGGCCGGCTCACTCCTTGGGGGCGACGGGCTCAGCTACGCCGACCTGGAGGCGGCCCCTGCCGTGCTGCTCGCCGCCCTGGAGGCGGAGGAGGAGTCGCCGATCCTCTTCCTGCGACTGCACAAGGCGGTTCGCGGCCACGGCCAGCAGGTCCTGTCGCTGGCCAGCTGGGCCTCGCCGGGGCTGACCAAGCTCGGTGGACAGCTGATCTCGACGATGCCGGGCGCCGAGGCGAGGGTGCTGGCCCAGATCGCCGACGGCGCGGGCGCCATGGCCGCCAGCACCGAGCTGCTGCGGGCCCCGGGCGCCGTGATCCTGGTCGGCGAACGCCTGGCCGGCGTGCCCGGCGCGCTGTCCGCAGCGGTCCGCCTCGCCGCGGTCACCGGAGCGCGTCTGGCCTGGGTTCCGCGCCGCGCCGGTGAGCGCGGGGCCCTGGAGGCCGGCGCACTACCGACCCTGCTGCCCGGCGGGCGCCTGGTGCAGGACGCCGCAGCCCGGGTCGACGTCGCGGCGGCCTGGGGCGTGCCGACGCTGCCCACCCGCCCAGGTCGCGACACGGGCGCGATCCTGGCGGCCGCTCGTGCCGGCGAGCTGGCCGGGCTGCTGGTCGGCGGTCTGGACCCGGACGACCTGCCCGACCCCCTCGCCGCGCTCGAAGGCCTCGAGCGCGCCGCCTTCGTGGTCAGCCTCGAGCTGTCAGCCAGTGCGGTCACCGAGCGCGCGGACGTCGTCCTTCCGGTCGCCGCGGTCAGCGAGAAGTCCGGCACCTTCTGGGACTGGGAGGGCCGCGAGCGCCCCTTCCCGGCGGTCCTGGCGAGCTCCCAGATGAGCGACCATCGGGTTCTGGACCTGCTGGCCGGCGAGCTCGGGACCCAGCTGGGGATGCGCGACCTGGCCTCGGTACGTGCACAGGTGGCCGAGCTGGCCGGGTGGCAGGGCCCTGGCCTTTTCCACCCTGAGCAAGGCACAGCAGGCCGAGGGTTCGGGGATATTCAATCTCATGCGCACCCTGGGGG
>DAIETC010000267.1 GCA_027345905.1 Kineosporiaceae bacterium
GGCCTGGGATCGTTGGTCGGCCAGCACGGGCTGACCCTGGAGAACTATGCCCGGGTGATCCGCAGCCCGGCCCTGCACGCCCCACTGGTGTTCTCCGCCGAGCTGGCCGCCGCCACCGCCACCGTTTCGGTGGCGCTCGGCACGGTGTCGGCGAGGTTGCTGAGCGCTCGAGAGGGAAGGGTCGCGGGCCGGCTGCTCGACCTTCTGCTCCTGACGGCCGTCGCTTTGCCGGGGATCGTGTTCGCGGCCGGCTACATCTTCACCTACAACCTCCCGCTGACAAACGCCATCGGCATCCACCTGTACGGCACGTCGTCCCTGCTGTTCCTGGCGTACGTCGCCACCGCGCTGCCGGCCACCTCACGCGTACTGCTGGGCAGCGTCGGCCAGGTGCAGGAGTCGCTGCGGCAGGCCGGGCGGGTGCATGGCTCCGGCCCGCTCGGGGCCTGGCTGCGGACCGTGCTGCCGGTGCTCAGCCGGCCACTGCTCGGGGCCTGGACCCTGACCTTCGCGGCCACCCTGCTGGAGCTGCCGGTATCCCAACTGCTCTACCCACCCGGGCGTCCGCCCGTCTCGGTGGGCATCACGAAGGCGTTGGCCAACTATGACTTCGGGGGTGGCACGGCCATGGAGGTCGTGGCCATTCTCTGTGCGCTGGCGGTCATGGGCGCGACCTGGGGCTTGTACCGCGTCCTGGCACCGGCCGGCTGGCGCCGGATCGGCACAGCGTCATGACAGCCCGTACGCTCGCCCAGCCGCCCCGCGGGCACCGGCTCAGTGTGCGGGGCGCCACCAAGCGCTTCGGCACGGTGCCGGCGTTGTCGTCCGTGGACGTCGACGCCGAACCCGGGCAGTTCCTCGTCCTGCTCGGCCCTTCGGGATCTGGCAAGTCCACGCTGGTGCGCTGCCTTGCCGGCGTCGAGCGGCTGGACGCCGGCCAGATCAGCCTCTCGGGCCAGCTTGTCGGCGACGGGCGCCGGCACCTGCCTCCCGAGCGCCGGGACCTCGCGATGGTCTTCCAGGACTATGCCCTCTGGCCGCATCTGAGCGTGGCCGAGAACGTCGGCTATGCGCTGCGCCGGCGCCAGCTCAGCCCGAGCGAGCACCGTCGGCGGGTCGGTGCCACCATCGAGCGGGTGGGACTCACCCACCACGCGGGGCGCTATCCCGGGGAGCTCTCCGGCGGCGAGCAGCAACGGGTCGCCCTGGCCCGCGCCATCGTTGCCGAACCGGGGTTACTGCTGTTCGACGAGCCGCTGTCCAATCTGGACGCGGACCTGCGCGAGCGGCTGCGCGTCGAGATCTCGACGCTCACCCGCGAGACGGGCGCCACCGCTGTGTACATCACGCACGACCAGTCCGAGGCTTTTGCGCTGGCCGACCGGATCGGTGTCCTGGACCACGGCCGGCTGGTGCAGCTGGACCGGCCCGAACAGATCTACCATCAGCCGGCGACCGCGTTCGTCGCGCGCTTCACCGGAGCCGCAGGCGAACTTCCCGGGCGCACGTTCGGTGCGAGCGACGGCGCCTTGGTCCGCGTCCAGGTCGGCGCCGCCAACCTGCTCGCACGCCCGATCGGCGTGCTCGGGCGTGAGGCGAGCGTGCGCGTCCTGGTGCGTCCGGCCGCGACGTCCATCGCCGAGGGCGCCGCCGCTGCGCCGGATGCGGGGATGCTTCGAGGTGTTGTTGCGGACGTCGCGTACCGGGGCCGCGGCTACGACCACGTGGTCGAGGTCCAGGCCGGGACGCTCAGTGCGGTGCACTCGCCGCGGGCCTACCCCCGCGGGGAGTCGATCGATGTCCTGCTCGACCCGCAGGGCTGCCTCGCCTTTGCCATTGAGAAGGAACGTGACACACTGGACCTAACAACCGTTACGGTCGGCTCCGGTGGGTCTTCAGTGCAGCTCGCGGGGCGGCCCTCGGCGAGGGAGTGATGTATGACTGGCACGGCCCTGTTCGTCGCGGTCTTCCTGGCCTGCCTGGTCGAGGCGGTTGAGGCGCTGACGATCGTGCTGGCGGCCGGCACGAGCCGCGAGTGGCGCTCGGCCCTGCTGGGAGTGGGCGCCGGGCTGCTTGTGCTCGCGGCCACCGTGGCGGCGCTGGGTCCGGCGGTCTCCGCACTGCCGTTGTCCGGCCTACGCCTGTTCGTCGGTGGCCTGCTGCTCGTCTTCGGGCTGCAGTGGCTGCGCAAGGCCATCTTGCGGGCCAGCGGCAACAAGGCACTGCACGACGAGGAGCTCATCTTCCAGACCCAGCTCGACGCCGCCCGCACGGTCGCGGTGGACCGGCGTCCCCTCGTGGGCGACTGGTACGCGTTCACCCTGTCGTTCAAGGGGGTCGTACTGGAGGGCCTGGAGGTGGTGTTCATCGCCTTGACGTTCGGCAGCAACCAGCACGACATCCCCCGGGCCGCCGCGGCGGCGGGCGCCGCGGTCGTCCTTGTCGTACTGCTCGGACTCGTGATCCGCAAACCGTTGTCTCGCGTGCCGGAGAACAGCATGAAGTTCGTGGTCGGGATCATGCTGACGGCGTTCGGCGCGTTCTGGGGCGCGGAGGGTGCCGGCGCCAGGTGGCCCGGCGGTGACGGTGCGCTGCTCGTGCTGGTCCCGGCGATCGCGCTCTTCGCCCTGGCGCTAGTCGTCGCGTTCCGGCGCCGCGGGGCTTGGACGTCCGGGTCGGCCAGCGTCACGACGGCCGGGGTGAGCGCGTGATCATCAGACGGCTCAAGGCCTTCGCAGCGTTCTGGTACGACTTTATCGTGGGCGACGACTGGCGGGTCGCGGCCGGTGTGGTTGCCGCGCTGACACTGACGTACCTGCTCGCGCACCGCGTCAGCACCGCGGTGTGGTGGGTGGTGCTGGTCGCCCTCGTCGTTCTACTGCCGGTAAGCATCTGGCGGGCCGTGCGCAGCAGCCGCTGAGCCGGCTCGCGGGCCGCTCAGGAGCCGTCGCCGTCCTCGAGGTAGACCCGGGCGGCGTACGCCTCGAGCGCCTGTTCGCAGGCGCCCAGGGCCTCCTCGGCGCTGGCCCGGGCGGGGGCACCGAAGATGTCCCGCGCCTGCACCTTGGCGAACCAGTTGCGCAGCTTCACCAGCTCGACCTCGTTCTCCTCCAGCTCGCCGTAGGTGAAGTGCTCTGCCCGGTACTCCTTCTCCAACCCGGTGTGGAAGTCCTGGCACTTGTCCAAGATCTCCTCGTACTCGCTGTCGCGTGCGCTCTGGAACAACGCCCGGACATCCTGGCCCCCGACCAGGGCGTTGCACTGCAACAGGACTGCGCTGCCCTCCATGTCGACGATCTCGCGGCGCAGCCGGCGCAGCGCGTGCTCGGCGTTCTTGCCGGCCGGCAGCGCCGCGGCCGAGTTCTGCAGGTAGACCGCCCCTAGCGCCTTCAGGCGCCGCCACACCGTCGCGCGCAGCCGGGTCGGCTCCGAGGGCACCCGGTAGACCAGCAACAGCCACTGGTCGGGGTCGGGCTCGCGGTCGGTCTCGGCGGCGGTGGCGTCCACGCACCCAGTCTGCCCGCCCCGTCCAGGGTCTAGCCCACTCGGCCGATCAGGTCGAGCTCCTCGGCCCTGGTCAAGCCCGCCTTTCGGGGCCTGCTCAACCCGAGCGCGCGTTCGTAGGCCAGCGTGTCGGTCAGGGTGTCCTGCACCGGACGCCGGGTCAGGCCCAGGTGCAGCGCACGGGCGTCGGCGCGGGCGCCGAAACCGGCATGGTCCGGCCAGGGCAGCCACAGCGGCAGCGAGCGCGCACCCATCCAGCCGGCCACGTCGTTGTCGAGCAGCCACTGCGGCTCGGCGCTCACCACGTCGGCTGGGCCGCCGACCTGGCGCGCCACGGCCAGCAGCTCCCCGAGCGCGCGCTGTTCACCGACGGCGTTGACCGGCCCGTGCACCCCCTGCTCCCCGGCCCGCAGAAGCCAGGCCGCGAGATCGCGGACGTCGAGCGTCTGGGACGGCTGGTCGGGGGCGTCCGGCACCAGCACCGGTCCGTCGCCGGCCAGCGCGAAGCGCCCGACCCAGTAGCCGAAGCGGTCACTGGGGTCGCCCGGGCCGCCGAGCAGACCGGCCCGCGCCAGCAGGGCGCGGTCACCCAGCGCCTGGACGACGGCCTGCTCGCAGGCGACCTTGGCGGCGCCGTAGTCCTCGATGGCTGCTTCATCTCCCGGGTGCGGCGCCAGCACCGCGGCGTCCTCGTCGATGCCGGGCAGGTCGTGCGCGGCGTACACCGAGCAGGAGGACACGTACGACCAGTGCGCGGCCGCAGCGCTCAACGCCGCCAGCGCCGAGCGCACCTGGCCGGGTTGCCACGAGACGTCGACCACGTCGTCCCAGAGCTGGTCGCGGACGGCGTCGTACGCGTCCGGGTGGGTGCGGTCGGCTCGGACCGAGCGCACGCCGTCGGCGACGGGGCCGCTGTCACCGCGGGCGAGGCAGGTCACCTGGTACCCGCGCTCGAGCGCAAGGCGCGCGACCTCGCGGCCCAGCCAGGCGGTGCCGCCGAGCACGAGAAGGGTGCGCATGGGCTCACCTCACCAGCCGTTGCCCGCGATGTCATCGCCGGTTCGCTCTGGGCGCACCAGATCTGGCTTCGCCGCTGCTCAAGGCCGGCACGGCGCGGCCGCCCGGGGCTGGAGGCGTGCGCCGCCTCGAGATCGCACTTTCGGGGCACTTTGCAGCCGAAAGTGCCCACCTTTTGCGATCTCGACATCCGAGCAGGTTGCGCGCCCGAGCAGGTTGCGGCGCCCGACGGAGTGGCGGGATGCCGGCACGGGCAACAAGGTGCGAGGCTGTAGACAGCAGATAGGCATCGGCCGCGCGTGTGACGGAGGGCAGCCAGCGATGGGCGGACACGGACCCGAAGGGCGTGCTGGTCGCTGATGCAGCGGCGGATCTTCGGCATCGAGAACGAGTACGGCGTGACGTGCACGTTCGAGGGGCAGCGCCGCCTGAGCCCGGACGAGGTGGCCCGCTACCTGTTCCGCCGGGTCGTCTCGTGGGGTCGGTCCAGCAACGTGTTCTTGCGCAACGGGGCCCGGCTGTACCTCGATGTCGGCTCGCACCCGGAGTACGCGACGCCCGATTGCGACGACGTGCGCCAGGTCGTCGTCCATGACAAGGCGGGTGAGCGGATCCTGGAGGGACTGGTCGCTGACGCGCAGTCCCGGCTGAGCGACGAGGGCATCCTCGGCGACGTGTTCTTGTTCAAGAACAACACCGACTCGGCCGGCAACTCCTACGGCTGCCACGAGAACTACCTGGTGCCCCGCCAGGGGGACTTCCAGCGGATGTCCGACGTGCTGATCCCGTTCCTGGTCAGCCGGCAGATCGTCTGCGGCGCCGGCAAGGTGCTGCAGACGCC
>DAIETC010000007.1 GCA_027345905.1 Kineosporiaceae bacterium
GCCGACTGCGTGCCATTATTTATGGCCGATGAAGCTGCCCGCGTCGTGGGGATTTTTCACGCGGGCTGGCGCGGCACCGCCGCCCAAATTCAGCGTCAGGCTATCCGTCAGTTCAAAGCGCATGGGATCGACCCGGGATCCGTTTTGGCTAAGGCTGCCGACGTCCACCCGCACCCTCATGGTCTGGCCCGTTCGTGGGCGAGCACCGCCTGGTGGGCGACGTGCAGCAGGTCGTCGGCCGCTGCCGCGGACCGCTCGCCCAGCTGGGCCAGCTGCATGGCCACCGTGGCCCCGAGCTGCGCGAGCGCGTCGCCCGCCGGACCGTTCAGTCCGCGGCGGTCGACGTGCCCGCGCAGCGCGCGGGCCTGCTCATGGGCGACCTGTGCGCAGTCGCGCAGCCGCGCCGCCCAGGCGAGCAGCAGGGCCGGGTCGGCGAGCGGAATGGGTGGTGTCGGCACAGCGCGACCTCCAGCAGCAGCGGCCCCACGCCGTCCGCACCAGCATGGCGGATCAGGCCGGTGCGTTGCTGCTCTCGTCCACAGGCGCCGGTTTGGCGCCCGCCATCGGGGACGTCTGGTCCTGCTCGTCGACCGTTCGCCCATGGCCGGCCAGCGAGGCGACCACCGTGTTGGCGACGGCCACGAGCGGCACGGCGAACAGTGCGCCGACGATGCCGGCGATCAACGCCCCGGCACCAATCGCGAGGATCACGGCGAGCGGATGCACACTCACCGCCCGGCCGAGCAGGAACGGTTGCAGCACATGGCTTTCAAGCTGCTGGACGACGACCACCACGGCGAGCATCAGCAGCGCGCTGAGCGGCCCGTTCGAGACCAGTGCGATGAGCACCGCCACCGACCCGGAGATCAGGGCTCCGACGATCGGTATGAACGCGCTGAGCAGCACCAGGACACCGAGCGGCAAGGCCAGCGGCACGCCGAGCGCCAGGGCGCCGAGCCCGATGCCGAGGGCGTCGGTGCTCGCGACGATCACCGAGGCCCGCACGAACGCGGTCAACGTGACCCAGCCCCGCCGCGCGGCCTCGTCCACCGGCCCGCGGGCAGGTCGTGGGAACAACAGCACCAGCCAGTCCCAGATGAGGTGCCCCTGGGCGAGGAAGAAGTAGGTCGCGAACAGGGTCAGGAACAGTGCGGTCAACACGTGCCCGGCCGTGGCGGTGGCGGCCAGGGCGCCACTGAGCAACTGGCTCTTGCCGCCGGTGAAGCTGTTCTGCGCGGACTGCAGGTACTGGTTCAGCTGGGTGGTCGTCAGGTGCAACGGCGGCCCGTTCAGCCAGCGCTCGACCTCCCCGAGGCCGGCGATGGCCTGGCGTTGCAGCTGGGGAAACCCGTTGACCAGCTGGGTGCCGACGAGGGTGAACAACCCGACGATCAGCGCCAGGACAGCCACCAGGGTCAGCAGGGACGCCAGGCCCCGCGGGACGTAGGCGCGGGTCAAGGCGTCCGCGACGGGTTTGATCAGCGCTACGACCAGCAGCGCCACCAGGACCGGCACGACCAGGACCTCCAGCAGGCCCATCAGCCGCAGCAATGCGTACACGACGGCGCCGATGACCAGTAGCCGCCACGACCAGGCCGCTGCCACGCGCACTCCCGTCGGCACCCCCTCGCCGCCCCTGTGCTGTTCGCTCATGGCGCCCATCCTGGCCCCTGCCAGCGCGCCGGGCCGCCCGAAGCGCGAGTCAGGACAGCGCCTGCTCGAGGTCGGCGAGCAGGTCGGCGACGTCTTCGATGCCCACCGACAGGCGCACGAGGTCGTCGGGTACCTCGAGCGCTGACCCCGCGACGCTCGCGTGGGTCATCCGGCCAGGGTGCTCGATCAACGACTCGACCCCGCCGAGCGACTCGCCGAGGGTGAAGAGCTGGGCGCGTTTGCAGGCGCCCAGTGCCTCCTCGACGCCGCCGCGCAGGCGGAAGCTGACCATGCCACCGAACCGGCGCATCTGCGCGGCGGCCACGTCGTGCCCGGCGTGGGTGGCCAGCCCCGGGTACAGCACGGCACCCACCCTGGGATGCTCGCTCAGAAACGCGACGACGCGCTCGGCGTTGTCGCAGTGCCGTTCCATCCGCACCGCCAGGGTTTTCAGTCCGCGCAGCACGAGCCAGGCGTCCATCGGCCCGGCGACCGCGCCCATCGCGTTCTGGTGAAAGCCGATCCGCTCGTCCAGGTCGGCGTACGCCGGCACGCCAGGGCTCGCGGACGTGACCAGCGCGCCACCGACCACGTCGGAGTGCCCTCCGCAGTACTTGGTCGTGGAGTGCACCACCACGTCGGCGCCCAGGGCAAGCGGGTTTTGCAGGTAGGGCGTCGCGAAGGTGTTGTCGACGACCAGCAGGGCGCCCGCCGCGTGCGCGATCTGGGCCAGCGCGGCGACGTCGGCGATCCCCAGCAGCGGGTTGGTCGGCGTTTCGGCCCACAGCAGGCTGGTCTGCCCCGGGCGCACCGCAGCGCGCACCGCGTCCAGGTCGGCCAGGTCGACCGGTGTGTGCGCCAGGCCCCACGGCTGGGCCACCGCGGCGAACAGCCGGTAGGTGCCGCCGTACGCGTCGTTGGGGATGATCGCGTGCTCGCCGGGACGGCACAGGGATCGCAGCACCGCGTCCTCGGCGGCCAGGCCCGAGGCGAAGGCGAAACCCCGGCTGCCGCCCTCCAGTGCGGCCAGGCACTGCTCGAGGGCGGTGCGAGTGGGGTTGGCCGAGCGGGAGTACTCGTAGCCGCCGCGCAGGCCCCCGACGCCGTCCTGCTTGTACGTCGAGACCTGGTAGATGGGCGGCACGACGGCGCCGGTCATCGGGTCGGCGTCCTGCCCGGCGTGGATGGCGCGGGTGCTGAAGCCGGGGTTTTCGCTCACCCGGGCAGGCTAGCGGGGACGTCGCGATCGGCGCCGTGCGGTGCGACGTCCAGGCGCGGCAAGAACACGTGCACCAGCGGGCCGATGGTGAGCGCGAACACCAGGGTGGCCACGCCCAGGGTGCCACCCAGTGCCCAACCGGTCAGCACGACCACGGCCTCGATCAGGGTGCGCACCCGGCGCACGGAGCCGCCGGTGCGGCGCACGAAGCCGGTCATCAGCCCGTCGCGCGGGCCGGGGCCGAGCCGGGCGCCGATGTAGGCGGCGCTCGCGAGCGCGTTGAGCACGATGCCCCCGACGACGAAGCCGACCCGCAGGGTCATCGGGTGCGGCACGGGCAGCAGGGCCAGGGCGGCGTCGACGCTGGCCCCGATGACGAAGACGTTGCTGACCGTTCCCAGGCCCGGGCGCTCGCGCAGCGGGATCCAGAGCAGCAGCACAAGCACCCCGACGACGATCGACCAGCCGCCGATGGTGCCGCCGAGCTGGCGGACCAGTCCCTGGTGCAGCACGTCCCACGGGATGTTGCCCAGCCGGCTGCGGATCAGCAGGGCCATGCTCACCCCGAACAGCACGAGGCCGACGTAGAGCTGGACCAGTCGCCGCGGCAGCCGCCGTCCGGTCAGACTCCTGAGCACCCAGACAGCATGTCCGGGATTGGCCTTGAGTTCCAGGGCCAATTCGCGCACAGTGGCCTGATGGTCGAACGTCGGATCCGTCCCACCGAGCTGTCTCGGCTGCTCATCGGCTGGCCGCTGGACGCGGGCACCGCGTATGCCGCCCTGGCCGCCCGAGTGCGCCTGCTGGTGCTGGACGGCCGGCTCCCGGTGGGGGCGCGCCTGCCTGCCGAGCGTGAGCTGGCCACGGCGCTGGGGGTCAGCCGCACGACCGTGGCTGCGGCGTACGACGTGCTGCGGGCTGGCGGTCATGCGGCCAG
>DAIETC010000011.1 GCA_027345905.1 Kineosporiaceae bacterium
GCGTCGGTGTTGATGTACACGTCGTACTCGGCGTACGAGGCGGGGGTGCGCCACGGACCCCAGGCAGTGACGCCGAAGTAGGCGTACCCACTGTGCGCGCCGGGAGCGGAGTTGAAGGCGTCGCGCGTGTACGGAATCTCGCTGGCGACTGCGACGTACCTCAGGTCACCGGCTCGGTCGTCCGCGAACTGCGTGCATCCCACGAGCACCGTGCGTGAGCAGTCCGGGCGTCGCGGGCTCGCGCCTTGCAACATCAAGGCGCTGACGGTGCTGGCGTACAACGTGGGATCGGTCGCTGGGTCCGGACCGGACCCTTGCAGCAGGTCCTTGCCGGTCAGGGCCAGCGTCCCGTTTCCCTTCGCGTCGACCAGTGCGAGGTTCGACGCGGACATCGCCGATGCCGGGCGCGGAGCGGCGTACACCGGAACGCCAAGCGTCTCTCCCGCGCCGGAGACGACGATCGAGCCGCCGGCGTCCGCGTAGTAGCTGCGCAGACCCGCCTCGTTGCTCATGGAGGGGTCGAGTGTGCGGCGCATCGCCGACGCGGTCAGCTGCATGCGCACCACCACCCGGGACGACGACGCTGGCGGCACCGTCAGGGTCGCGGGGGTGACACTGAAGGCCACGCCCGGCGTGCTCACCAGCGAACGGTAGGCCAGGCGATAGGTCTGCGGTGTGCCCGTGGTGTTCACGACCCGCAGCCCACGGGTCAGACCGGCGTTGGCGATGACGGCGACGTCGCCGAACGAGAGGCCAACCGCCCCCGTACCGTCCGCGCCGTACGCGAGGGTGGTGGTGGCCACGGCTCGGTCGGCCTGCACCCGGCCGGCCCCCGCACGCACCGGGCCCTGAGCCAGTGAACCGCCGCTCTGTGGCCACACCCGCGCGCCGGCGGTGTCCATGATGGCCGCCTTCACCTGCTCGACCGTCCACGAACGGTGGGCGGCCCGCACCAGAGCGGCGACGCCGGCCACATGCGGCGCGGCCATCGACGTGCCGCTGTCGCTGGCCCCGCCCGCTCCGGTGCCCACAGCCGCCGAGAAGACCGTGACGCCGGGAGCAGTCACGTCGGGCTTGAGCGCCAACGACGTACCGAAGCCGCGGGAGGAGAACGGGGCGATCCGATCGGTTGGGTCATACGGTGTGCCCGCGAGGTTCAGTCGCACTGCCCCCTGATGGGCGTTGGTGAGCGACACCTTCACAGAACCATCGTTGTGCGAGGCGCTCAGCGCCGCCTGCAGGGCGTCAGCGCCCTGCTTGATCACGAGCATCATCGGCAGGCGCGGGTCACCTGCGATGCCGGCCGTGAAGCTGTTGGTGTCATCACCCAGCACCACCCCGACGGCCCCGGCCGCGGCGGCGTTGGCGCCTCGCGTTGCCGAACCGCAGCGACGCTGTCCCACATCAGTCCAGGACAGGTAGACAACCTTGCCCGAGGCGGCTGCGGCGGCACCAGCGCTGTACGGGTCGCAACCGTCCGCGTTGTTGTTCGGCCCCGGTGGGGCCAGTGGGTTGCCGACAGCGACCAAGGGCGCGTCGCTGACGCCACCCTTGCCCGCCCAGTCGTAGGCCGCCACACCCGACGTCGGGTCGCCACTGGACTGCTCGGCGCCGAAAACACCGTCCGGTGAGCCGTCCAACGACGGGCTCGGCTCGATGCCCGCCGGAGCGTTGACCACCAGTCCGTCGACGACGGCCGCCGCGTCATCGCTCGCCGCTACCGAGATGGCGCGCACCGCCGCGCCGGGCGAGCCCGCCACATCCTGCAGGTCACCACCGTTGCCCGCAGCCGCCACGACGACGGTACCGATCTTGGCCAGGTTGTCGGCCGCTACCGCGTCCGGGTCCGCAGGCGAGGCGAAGTCGCCGCCCAGCGACAGGTTCACCACGTCCAGGTGGTCGCTCACGTCGCCGTCCTGGTTCGGGTCGGCGGCCCAGTCCAGGCCCTGCGCGACCAGGTCGGTCGACCCGGTGCACCCGAAGACCTTGATCGCGTACAGCACAGCACCGGGAGCAACGCCCGGGCCGATGCGAAAGTCGCTGGCCGAAAGACCGGCGCCCCACGGCCCCCGGTAGGTCTGACCGTCCGTGGCGACCCCCAAGCCGGCCGCCGTACCGGCGACGTGCGTGCCGTGCCCCTGGCAGTCCAGGGGGTTCGGGTCCGGTTGCGGGCGGGTGTGAGCCGGGTCGGGCGAGCCGTCGGCCAGCGTGGCTCCCGAGTCGTAGGCGTCCCCGGCCAGGTCGACTCCCCCGACGACGTTCCCGCCGGACGGGTACGCCGGCGCCGACGTGTCGCTGGCGCGTGCCGCCGCATACGCGGCAGGGGTGCCCGGGCCGCCGAAGTCCGCGTGGGTGTAGTCGATCCCGCTGTCGATGATGCCGATGCGTACGCCGGCGCCGGTGCCCGAGGAGGCCCAGGCCTGGGGTGCCCCGATCAAGGGCACCGTCGAGGAGTTGGCCATCCGTTTAGGGGTCATCAGGTGGACCGCCTTGACGCCTGGCAGCGCCTGCAGAGCCGCTAGGCGCGAAGCGTCCGTGCTGACCGCGATGCCGGCATAGACCGCCGACGTGCGGTACAGCGCGCGCGCCCGGGTCGCCGGTCGTCCCAGCGCCGCCAGGAGCCGGCGTTGGCTGGCCAGGACCCGACCGTGCTGGGCTCGCCCGGCGCTGACGGCCGCTCGCCGTCCGCCGGGCAAGGCATCGGCGTACGCGACCGAGGCGGGAGCGGCGTCCAGCTCGATCATGACCTGGACGGGTCCGTGCAGCGGCAGGCGGGTGGAGGCGGTGCCGTCCGCCGTCGTCTTGCCGCGTATCCGGCGCTCCAGCAGCGAACCAGGTGCATCCCCCCGATGGGGCAACTGCATCGTTGTCCGATGCGGCGCCGGGCGCGATGACCCGCTCGCCGCCAGCGCAACCCCGCCGGCGGTCGCCGACAGGGTGGCTGCGCCGAGGACCGCACTCACAGCGATGGCAACGACACGTCCCAGCGGCCCCCGAGGCATCTGGTTCTCCTGACCTATCGGGCGGAGCGGATCATGATGGGGACGGCGCCGACGCGCATGCGGATGGTGCGTGCGCTGTAGCGGCGTACGGCGCCGCTGACGGTCTGGTCGGTGGTGGCGCCGGGGACGGCGACGGTGACGACCCGGGTGGGGT
>DAIETC010000012.1 GCA_027345905.1 Kineosporiaceae bacterium
ATCGACGACGCGGCCGGCACGTTCTCGGTCTCGCTGATCCCCACGACGCTCACGCAGACCACGCTCGGGCGCCGCGCTACCGGCGGCCTGGTCAACCTCGAGGTGGACGTCCTGGCCAAGTACGTGCAGCGGTTGCTGGCCCACACCACGACGAAGGAGCTGTCATGAACACCCTGGCAACGGTGCCCGCGGCGCTGGCCGAGCTACGCAAGGGCCGTCCGGTGCTGGTCGTGGACGACGAGCACCGCGAGAACGAGGGTGACGTGGTGCTCGCCGGCGAGCACGCCAGTGCGCAGTGGGTGGCATGGACGGTGCGGCACACCTCGGGGCTGCTCTGCGCGCCGATGAGCGCGCAGATCGCCGACCGGCTGGCCCTGCCGCCGATGGTGGAGCACAACCAGGACCCGCGGGGGACGGCGTACACCGTGTCGGTCGACGCCCGCGAGGGCATCGGCACCGGCATCAGCGCCGCCGACCGGGCCCGCACCCTGCGGGTGCTCGCCGATGGTGCGTCGGTGGCCGGCGACCTGGTTCGCCCGGGCCACATCCTGCCGCTGCGCGCCAAGGACGGTGGTGTCCTGGACCGCCCCGGCCACACCGAGGCCGCCGTCGACCTGTGCCGGCTCGCGGGTGTGGCGCCGGTGGCGGTGATCGCCGAGCTGGTGAACGACGACGGCACCACGATGCGTCTGTCGCAGGTGCTCGAGCTGGGCGCCGCGCACGAGCTGGTGACGTTGAGTATCGCCGACCTCGCGCAGTGGCGGCGTGAGCACGAAGGCGTGCCCACCCAGGCGCCGCAGGTGCAGCAGCCGCGGGTACGACGGGTCGCGACCACCAGCCTGCCCACGCGGCACGGCAGCTTTGCGGCGTACGGGTACCGCGACCTGCTCAGTGGCGCCGAGCACCTCGCGCTCGTGGCCGGCGACCCCTGCGCGCCCGGCGCCGTCGTCCGGGTGCACTCGCAGTGCCTGACCGGCGACGCGATCGGATCGTTGCGCTGCGACTGCGGCCCCCAGCTGCAGGCGGCGCTGGCGCAGGTCGCCGCCGCCGGCGGGGTGCTGGTGTACCTGCAGGGCCACGAGGGTCGCGGCATCGGGCTGCTCTCGAAGCTGCAGGCCTACGCGATGCAAGACCTGGGCCACGACACGGTCGACGCCAACCTGGTGCTGGGCCTGGCCGCCGATGCGCGCGAGTACGGCGCCGCCGCGGCGATCCTGCTCGACCTGGGCGTGCGCCGCGCCCGGCTGCTGACGAACAACCCGGCCAAGGTGGAGGGCCTGACCCTGCACGGGGTGCAGGTCGTCGACCGACTGCCCCTCGTGATGGCACCGACCGAGCACAGCGCCGGCTACCTGGGCACCAAGCGGGACCGGATGGGCCACGACCTGCCACGCCCCAGTTCCCGAAACCCTGGTGCCCGCGCCGAGCGGCGCCCGGCGTGAGCGGCCCAGGAGCCCCCGCCCTCACCGCGGACGGCGCCGGGCTGCGGGTGGCGGTCCTGGCCGCGCTGTGGCACGAGCGGGTCATGGCCGGGCTGCTGGACGGTGCCCTGCGGGCGCTGGCCGAGGCGCACGTCGTCGACCCGATCCTCGTGCGCGTCCCAGGGGCGTTCGAGTTACCGGTGGCGGCCGCGCGGCTGGCACCGCGGGTCGACGCCGTCGTTGCGCTGGGCGTGGTGATCCGTGGCGGGACCCCGCACTTCGAGTACGTCTGTTCGGCCGCCACGGTCGGCTTGACCCAGGTCAGCGTGCGCACGGGCGTGCCGGTCGGGTTCGGCGTCCTCACCTGCGACGACGAGGCGCAGGCGCTCGACCGGGCCGGCCTGCCCGGCTCGCGCGAGGACAAGGGCCACGAGGCGGCGATGGCCGCCGTCATGAGCGCGGTGACGCTGCGCGACGCCGGGTAACCTTGGCTGTTGTGAAGACCTTCGAGTCGCTGTTCGCCGAGCTGGCGGCCGCGGCGCAGAACCGTCCCGCCGGCTCCGGAACCGTGGCCGCGCTGGACGCGGGGGTGCACGCTATCGGCAAGAAGGTCGTCGAGGAGGCGGCCGAGGTGTGGATGGCCGCCGAGCACGAGGGGCCCGACCGGACGGCGCAGGAGATCAGCCAGCTGCTGTACCACCTGCAGGTCCTGATGCTGGCCCGCGGGCTGAGCTTGCAGGACGTGTACGCGCACCTGTGACACCGCCTGCCGCGCCGCCCAGAAGCGCATCGACCAGTAGCCGCATCTACCAGGAGCCGCACTCATGCTACGAATCGCCGTACCGAACAAGGGCGCGTTGGCCGAGTCCGCCTCCCAGATGCTGCGCGAGAGCGGGTACCGCCAACGCAGCGACAGTCGCGAGCTGGCCCTGGCGGACCCGGACAACAACGCCGAGTTCTTCTTCCTGCGCCCGCGCGACATTGCCGTGTACGTCGGCTCGGGCACCTTGGACGTCGGGATCACCGGGCGTGACCTGCTGTTCGACTCCGGCGCGCCGGCCCGCGAGGTCATCGGCCTGGGCTTCGGCGCCTCGACGTTCCGCTTCGCGGCCCGTCCTGGCACCGCGGCCTCGGCGAGCGAGCTCGGGGGCCGGCGGATCGCGACGTCGTACGAGGGCCTGGTGCGCCGCTACCTGCTGGACCTGGGCGTCGAGGCCGAGGTGGTGCGCCTGGACGGCGCGGTCGAGACCTCGGTGAACCTGGGCGTGGCCGACGTCATCGCCGACGTCGTCGAGACCGGCACGACGCTGCGCGGCGCCGGGCTGGAGGTCTTCGGCGAGCCGATCCTGCAGTCCGAGGCGGTGCTCATCGCCCGCGCGGACGCGCCCCAAGACCCCGCGATCGGCGTGCTGTCGCGCCGCCTGCAGGGCGTGCTGGTCGCCCGCCGCTACGTGCTGATGGACTACGACGTGCGCGTCGAGCTCGTCGAGAAGGCCTGCGAGCTCACCCCCGGGCTGGAGTCGCCGACCGTCAGCCCGTTGCACGACCAGGGGTGGGTGGCGGTGCGCGCCATGGTGCCGCGCTCGAGCACGAACCAGGTGATGGACGAGCTGTACGACCTGGGCGCCCGGGCGATCCTGGTCACCGACATCCACGCCTGCCGGCTGTGACCGACGACCCGTACGCGCCGTTCGTGCCGCGGCGCGGGCGCCGGGTCGCGGTGGGCTTCGCCGTGGCGGCGGTGCTGCTGTTCGCGGTGCTGGCCTTCGTCGTACCAACCACCGGCCTGCTGGGCTGGGCGGTGGCCGACTCGGTGCTGCTGTTCGGGGTCGGCGTCCTGATCGCCGCGGCGATGTGGCGCTTCGCGGCACTGTCGGCCACGCCCTCACCCAGCGGGTTGGTCGTCCGCAACGTCCTGCTGACCCGCACGGTGGCCTGGCGCGACGTACGCCGAGTGCGCTTTGCCGGCGGCGACCCGTGGGTGGTGCTCGACCTGCGCGACGGCGACCAGCTGGCCGTGATGGCGGTGCAGAAGGCGGACGGCGACTATGCCATGGCACAGGCGCAGCGGCTGGTCGCCCTGATGCAGGTGGCCCAGAGTTGAGCCGTTCCCCGTCCAGCTGAGCGCGTGGGTCTTACCGTGGGCACCATGTCGCCGGTGGCTGGGATCGTGCTCGCGGCGGGCGCCGGGCGCCGGTTCGGCGGCCCGAAGGCGCTGGCGCTGCTGGACGGCGAACGGCTGGTCGACCGCGCGGTGGCCACGCTCGCCGCGGCCGGCTGCGCACCCGTCGTCGTGGTCTCGGGGGCCACACCGCTCGTCGTGCCCGGTGCGGTCATTGCGCACAACCCGGTGTGGGAGACCGGAATGGGCTCCTCCCTGCGCGCCGCGCTGAGGCACCTGGCCGACTCACCGGCGTCCGCAGCGGTGGTGCTACTGGTCGACACGCCCTGGGTCGAGGCCGCGGCGGTGGCCCGGCTGCTGCACGCGCACACCGCAGGAGCCGTTGCGGCGCAGGCGGTCTACGACGGCACGCCAGGTCATCCCGTGCTGCTGGACCGTTCCGTGTGGGACGACGTCGCCGGGCTGGCCGTGGGTGAGCAGGGGGCACGCGCGTGGCTGCGGGCACACGCCGACCTGGTGCGCGCCGTCGGCTGTGACGGCCTCGGAAGCCCCCGGGACGTGGACCGACCCGCAGACCTGACCGATCTCGCGTAGGCCCTATCGGGCGGAGCGGATCATGATGGGGACGGCGCCGACGCGCATGCGGATGGTGCGTGCGCTGTAGCGGCGTACGGCGCCGCTGACGGTCTGGTCGGTGGTGGCGCCGGGGACGGCGACGGTGACGACCCGGGTGGGGT
>DAIETC010000015.1 GCA_027345905.1 Kineosporiaceae bacterium
CAGACCGACACCTACATCGAGAAGGACTCCTCGATCAACGAGGAGGTCGAGCGGTTGCGGCACTCCTCGACGAACTCGCTGCTGACCCGGCGCGACGTGATCGTCGTCGCTTCGGTCTCGTGCATCTATGGCCTGGGCACCCCTCAGGAGTACGTCGACCGGATGGCGCGGCTCAAGGTCGGCGACCACGTCGAGCGCGACGAGCTGCTGCGCCGCTTCGTCACCATGCAGTACACCCGCAACGACCTCGCGTTCACCCGGGGAACCTTCCGGGTGCGCGGAGACACCGTCGAGATCATTCCCACCTACGAAGAGCTCGCGGTGCGGATCGAGTTCTTCGGGGACGAGATCGAGCGGCTGTACACGCTGCACCCCCTCACCGGCGAGGTGGTGCACGAAGAGCAGGAGATGTACGTCTTCCCAGCGACGCACTACGTGGCCGGTCCCGAGCGGATGGAGCGCGCGGTCTGCTCGATCGAGGCCGAGCTGGAGCAGCGGTTGGCCGAGCTCGAAGGGCAGGGAAAGCTGCTGGAGGCCCAGCGGCTGCGCATGCGCACGACCTACGACATCGAGATGATGCGCCAGGTCGGGTCCTGTTCGGGCATCGAGAACTACAGCCGACACATCGACGGGCGCGGACCCGGAACGGCGCCGAACACGCTGCTCGACTACTTCCCCGAGGACTTCCTGCTGGTCATCGACGAGTCGCACGTCACTGTTCCGCAGATCGGGGCGATGTTCGAAGGCGACATGTCGCGCAAGCGCGCCCTGGTCGACAACGGGTTCCGGTTGCCCAGCGCCATGGACAACCGGCCGCTGCGCTGGTCGGAGTTCCTTGAGCGGGTCGGTCAGACGGTGTACCTCTCGGCCACGCCCGGTCCCTACGAGCTGGCCAAGGGTGACGGGGTGGTCGAGCAGATCATCCGGCCCACCGGACTGGTCGACCCCGAGGTCGTCGTCAAGGCGACCAAGGGGCAGATCGACGACCTGCTGCACGAGGTGCGCGAACGGGCCGCCCGCGACGAGCGGGTGCTGGTGACCACCTTGACCAAGAAGATGGCCGAAGACCTCACCGACTACCTGCTCGAGCAGGGGGTGCGCGTGCGGTACCTGCACTCCGAGGTCGACACGCTGCGCCGGGTCGAGCTGCTGCGTGAGCTGCGGATGGGCGAGTTCGACGTCCTGGTGGGCATCAACCTGCTGCGCGAGGGGCTGGACCTGCCCGAGGTGTCCTTGGTGTCCATCCTGGATGCCGACAAGGAGGGATTCTTGCGTTCGGCGACCTCCCTGATCCAGACCATCGGGCGGGCGGCGCGCAACGTCTCGGGTCAGGTCCACATGTACGCCGACCGGGTGACGCCCTCGATGGCCCAGGCCATTGACGAGACCAACCGGCGCCGAGCCAAGCAGGTGGCCTACAACGCCGAGCGCGGCGTCGACCCCATGCCGCTGCGCAAGCGGATCGCCGACATCACCGACCTGATCAACCGTGAGGACGCCGACACCGCGGCCCTGCTCGGTGGCGGTGGGCGCCAGCAGTCGCGCGGGAAGGCCGCCGTGCCCGGCCGTGCCCTGCGGTCGCCGACGGGCTCCGGGCGCCTGGCGCAGGTGCCGGCCGCCGATCTGGCCGACCTGATCCAGCAGCTGTCCGAGCAGATGCACGCATCGGCGGCTGAGCTGCATTTCGAGCTGGCCGCCCGGCTGCGGGACGAGATAGGCGACCTGAAGAAGGAGCTGCGCGCCATGCAGTCCGCTGGGCACGCCTGAACCGGCCAGAGTGCCGGCGCCTGACGCGCTATGGTGCAGGGGTACTTCGAAGGGGAGTATTCCCGCGCGGTTACCTCGTCATCACGGAGCGTCGGCCGCTGGCCACCGCGTCCCGGGGGACCGGCCCACGGGCGGAAGAGACCTTCGGCAGCAGCGCGCAGCGCCCGCGGCGATGCGTCCCGACTGACCGGAGGTAACCCCCCTTGAACGTGCCTACCTGGGTCTGGCTGGTGAGCGTCGCCGTCGCCGTCGCCTTCCTGCTAGCCGACGTGCTGGTGATCGGCCGGCGCCCGCACGAGCCGACGATGGGCGAGGCCGGCCGCCACCTGGCCTTCTTCGTCGGCGCCGCGGTGCTGTTCGGTGTGGGCGTCGCCGTGTTCGCCGGCGGCCGGTATGCCAGCGAGTACTACGCCGGCTGGCTCACCGAGTACTCGCTGTCGGTCGACAACCTGTTCATCTTCCTGATCATCATGGGCAAGTTCGCGGTGCCCCGGCACCTGCAGCAGAGCGCCCTGCTGGTCGGCATCATGCTGGCGCTGGTGTTCCGGGGGGTCTTCATCGCCCTGGGTGCGGCAGCCATCGAGAACATCAGCTGGATCTTCTACCTGTTCGGCGCCTTCCTGGTCTACACCGCGGTCAAGCTCGCCCGCGAGGGCAAGGCGGACGAGGCAGACTTCCACGACAACGCCCTGATCGTCTGGGCCCGCAAGCACCTGTCCGCCACCGACGAGTACCACGGCACCAGACTCACGATCCGCCGCGACGGGAAGCGGCTGGTCACCCCCATGCTCTTGGTGCTGATCGCCCTGGGCACGACCGACCTGCTCTTCGCGCTCGACTCGATCCCGGCGATCTACGGGTTGACCAAGGAGCCGTACCTCGTTCTGATGGCCAACATCTTCGCCCTGATGGGACTACGGCAGCTGTACTTCCTGATCGGCGGCCTCCTGACTCGCCTGGTGTACCTGAATCTGGGCCTTTCGTTCCTGCTGCTCTTCATCGGGGTCAAGCTCATCCTGCATGCGCTGCACCAGAACGAGCTACCCTTCGTCAACGGTGGCCATTCCGTGAGCTGGGCACCGGAGATTCCCATCTGGCTCTCGCTGGCGGTGATCGTCACCACCTTGGTCGGCACCGCCGTAGCCAGCCTGGCCAAGACCCGGCTCGCAGACAGGGTGGTGCGCTGAACGTGACCGCGACCCCCAGCGACCCGCCCGGTCGTTGGGCAGCCCTCGGCGTCCTGGCGCTCGCGACCTTGTTGTCGATGACGACCTGGTTCTCGGCGTCCGCGGTGCTGCCTCAGCTGCGGCACCTGTGGCACCTGGGGGATGCAGGCGCCGCCGCGCTGACCCTCGCGGTGCAGCTCGGGTTCGTCACCGGAGCGCTGGTCGCGGCGGCGACGAACGCGGCCGACCTGGTGGCCGCGCGCACCCTCATCCAGATGGCCGCCTACGGTGCTGCCGCCGTCAACCTGGGACTGCTCCTTGTGAACAGCGCCTTGCCCGCGGTTGCGCTTCGGTTCGTCACGGGAGTCTTCCTGGCCGGGGTCTACCCGCCGGCCCTGCGCCAGATGGGCACCTGGTTTCGGCAAGCGCGTGGCACCGCCCTGGGGGTCATGGTCGGCGCCCTCACCCTCGGGTCGGCCCTGCCACATCTGGTGAACGGTCTTGGCGGGACGAACTGGCGCGCCGTCATCGTCAGCACGAGCGTCCTGACCGCCACCGGCGGCCTGCTGGCCGGTCGCCTGGTGCACGACGGGCCGTTCCCGTTCCCCCGGGCGGTCTTCGACCCCCGTCAGGTCGGCAAGGTGCTTGCGAGCCCCGGCGTGCGGCTGGCCACGATCGGGTACTTCGGGCACATGTGGGAGCTCTACGCGATGTGGGCGTGGTTCGTCGTGTTCGCCAGCTCGACGATCGCGGCACACGGTTACCGGCCGACGTCGAGCGCACCGCTGCTCACGTTCGCGGTCATCGGGGTGGGCGCCGTCGGCTCCTGGCTGGGCGGGGTCGTCGGCGACAGCTGGGGTCGTACCCGTTCGACGATCCTGGCCATGGGCGTGTCCGGCACCTGCGCCGTCGTCATCGGGCCGTTGCGCACCGGCCCGCTGTGGCTGTTCGTCGTGGTGGCCCTGCTGTGGGGCCTGACGGTGGTCGCCGACTCCGCCCAGTTCTCGACGATGGTCACCGAGCTCAGCGACCAGCGGTACGTCGGCACCGCCCTGACTCTGCAGCTGGCCGTCGGGTTCACCCTCACGACGGTCACCATCGCCCTGGTCCCCGCCGCCCAGCACCTGCTGGGCTGGGGGTGGGTGTTCGCCATCCTGGCTCCGGGCCCACTGCTGGGCATCGTCGCGATGCTGCGGCTGCGCCGGCTGCCGCAGGCGCTGCTCATCGCGGGGGGTCGGCGCTGAGCTACCAGCCGCGCGCCCGCCAGGCGGCGAGCTGAGGCCGCTCGGTGCCCAGCTGGGTGTCGGCGCCATGACCGGGATAGACCCAGGTCTGGTCCGGCAGGACGTCGAACAGCCGGTGCTCGACGTCCTCGATCAGCGCGGCGAACCGATGCGGGTCGTTGTCGGTGTTCCCTACGCCGCCGGGGAACAGCGAGTCGCCGGTGAAGGCGTGCGCAGAGCCTGCCGGGTCGCGATAGACCAGCGCGACCGACCCCGGCGTGTGCCCCCGAAGGTGCGCCACCTCTAGGGTCACCTGCCCGAAGCGCACCTCGTCGCCGTGCTCCAGCGGCTGGTCGACCGGCACCGGCAACCCCTGCGCGTCGGCGCTGCCCGCGGCGGTTCGTGCCCCGGTGCGCTCGACCACCTGGCCCAGTGCCCGGTGGTGGTCCCAGTGCTGGTGCGTCGTGACGACGACGTCGAGCCCGCCCGTGCCCTCGCCCAGGAGCGCGCTCAGGCGCGGGGCGTCGTCCGCGGCGTCGATGAGCAGCTGCGCGCCGCTCGCCCTGCAGGTCAGCAGGTACGCGTTGTTGTCCTGCGGGCCGACGCTGACCTTGCGAATCACCAGACGTTCGAGCTCGCGTACGTCCGCGGGCCCACCGGGGCGCACCTTGCCCGTGTACGGACTCATCTGCCGAGCCTAACGCCGGGCGCACCGGTCCGCGGCTGTCGGTGCGGCCACTTAGCATGGTGGGGACGCGCTCGACGCGCCGAGCAGCACCCGCACGACTGCGATCGCCCACCCGTACCCGCACCGCCAGGAGCGACCCCCACCGTGGCTGACAGCCTGATCGTTCGCGGCGCGCGCGAGCACAACCTCAAGGACGTCAGCCTCGACCTGCCCCGCGACGCACTCATCGTGTTCACCGGGTTGTCGGGGTCGGGTAAGTCCTCGCTCGCGTTCGACACGATCTTCGCCGAGGGTCAGCGCCGGTACGTCGAGTCGTTGTCGGCCTATGCCCGCCAGTTCCTCGGCCAGACGGACAAGCCCGACGTCGACTTCATCGAGGGCCTGTCTCCCGCGGTCTCCATCGACCAGAAGTCGACCTCGCGCAACCCCCGTTCGACCGTCGGCACCATCACCGAGGTCTACGACTACCTGCGCCTGCTGTTCGCCCGCGCCGGGCGAGCGCACTGCCCGGTGTGCGGCGAACCGGTCGCCCGCCAGAGCCCCCAACAGATCGTCGACCGGCTGCTCGAGCTCCCCGAGGGCACCCGGTTCCAGGTGCTGGCCCCGGTGGTGCGCGCCCGCAAGGGCGAGTACGGCGAGCTGTTGCGCGAGCTGCAGGCGAAGGGCTTCTCGCGGGCCCGCATCGACGGCACCGTGATCAGCCTCGCGCAGGCGCCGGCGCTGGAGAAGAAGCTCAAGCACTCCATCGACGTGGTGGTCGACCGGCTCGTCGCCAACCCCACCGCCAAGCGTCGGCTGACCGACTCGATCGAGACCGCGCTCGGCCTCGCCGGGGGAATCGTGCTGGTCGAGCTCGTCGACGCGGCGCCCGGCGACCCGGCGCGCGAGCGGCGGTTCAGCGAGAAGATGGCGTGCCCGAACGAGCACGAGCTCGGCCTGGACGAGATCGAGCCGCGCTCGTTCTCGTTCAACAGCCCGTTCGGCGCCTGCCCGGACTGCACCGGTCTGGGCACCCGGCTCGAGGTCGACCCCGAGCTGCTCGTGCCGGACGACGAGCTGAGCCTCGCGCAGGGAGCCATCGCACCCTGGACCCAGGGCTCGGCCGAGCACTTCCAGCGCCTGATGACGGCGCTGTCCGAGCAGCTCGGCTTCGCCATGGACACCCCCTGGCGGGCGTTGCCGCGACGGGCGCGCGACGCGCTGCTACACGGCGAGGACTACCAGGTGCACGTCCGGTACCGCAACCGGTTCGGGCGTGAGCGTTCCTACTCCAGCGGGTTCGAGGGCGTCGTCCCGTTCGTGCGCCGCCGCCACCTCGAGACCGAGTCCGAGTGGAGCCGCGAGCGGTACGAGGGGTACATGCGCGAGGTGCCGTGCCCCACCTGCGCGGGCGCCCGGCTCAAGCCCGAGTCGCTCGCGGTCCTGGTCGGCGGTCTGCCGATCTCCGCGGTCTGCGCCAAGCCCCTGCGCGAGTGTGCGCAGTTCCTGGCCACTCTCGAGCTCAGCGCGCGTGAGCGCCAGATCGCCGAACTGGTCCTCAAGGAGATCCAGGCCCGGTTGGGCTTCTTGCTGGACGTCGGCCTGGACTACCTCAGCCTGGACCGCCCCTCGGGCACCTTGTCAGGCGGGGAGGCCCAGCGGATCCGCCTCGCCACCCAGATCGGCTCGGGGCTGGTCGGGGTCTTGTACGTGCTGGACGAGCCGAGCATCGGGCTGCACCAGCGCGACAACCACCGGTTGATCGCCACGCTCACCCGGTTGCGCGACCTCGGCAACACGCTCATCGTCGTCGAGCACGACGAGGACACCATCGCGCAGGCCGACTGGGTCGTCGACATCGGCCCGGGAGCTGGCGAGCACGGCGGGCACGTCGTGCACTCAGGGTCGGTGAAGGCGCTGCTCGAGCACGAGACGTCCCTGACCGGTCAGTACCTCTCGCGCCGGCGCGAGATCGCGCTGCCGACCGCCCGTCGTCCGGCCGACGGACCGCAGATCACCGTCGTGGGCGCGCGTGAGCACAACCTGCTGGACATCGACGTGTCGTTCCCGCTCGGGTGTCTCGTCGCGGTGACGGGCGTCTCCGGCTCGGGCAAGTCCACGCTGGTCAACGACATCCTGTACCACGTCCTGGCGAACAAGCTGAACGGCGCCCGGCACGTCCCCGGTCGACACCGCACGGTCCGCGGTCTTGAGCACCTGGACAAGGTCGTGCACGTCGACCAGAGCCCGATCGGCCGCACCCCGCGCAGCAACCCGGCGACCTACACCGGCGTCTGGGACCATGTCCGCAAGCTGTTCGCCGCGACCACAGAGGCGAAGGTGCGCGGTTACCTGCCGGGCCGGTTCTCGTTCAACGTCAAGGGCGGCCGGTGCGAGAACTGCGCCGGGGACGGCACGATCAAGATCGAGATGAACTTCCTGCCGGACGTCTACGTCCCGTGCGAGGTCTGTCACGGCGCCCGGTACAACCGCGAGACGCTCGAGGTGCACTTCAAGTCCAAGACCGTCGCCGACGTCCTGGCCATGCCGATCGAGGAGGCTGCCGAGTTCTTCGCCGCCGTGCCGGCGATCAGCCGGCACCTGCGCACCCTGGTCGAGGTGGGGCTGGGCTACGTGCGCCTCGGGCAGCCGGCAACCACCCTGTCGGGCGGTGAGGCGCAGCGCGTCAAGCTGGCCAGTGAGCTGCAGAAGCGCTCGACGGGGCGCACCGTCTACGTGCTCGACGAGCCCACGACCGGCCTGCACTTCGAGGACATCCGCAAGCTGCTGCTCGTCCTGCAGGGCCTGGTCGACAAGGGCAACACCGTGCTGGTGATCGAGCACAACCTCGACGTGATCAAGAGCGCGGACTGGGTGGTCGACCTCGGGCCCGAGGGTGGGTCGGGCGGTGGCCGGGTGATCGCCGCGGGCACACCCGAGCAGGTGGTCGGTTGCGCGGCGAGCGACACCGGGCAGTACCTCGCGCCCGTGCTGACCCAGAGTCCGCCCGTCCGTCGCGGCGCCCCCGGTGCGGTCGTCGAACCTGTCCCCGAGCCGGCGGCGCCGTCGCGTCGAACGACGACAAAAACCGCGGGAACGCGGGCGAAGCGGACACCGCTGAAGGGCCGAGGCAGCCGAGCGCCCGCCGTTCGGGACTAGTCACGTGGCAGATCCTGTGACCTACCGCCCAGCAGCCGGCGAGATCCCGCTGGCGCCGGGGGTGTACCGGTTTCGCGACGCGCAGGGCCGGGTCGTCTATGTCGGCAAGGCCAAGAGCCTTCGTCCCCGGCTCTCGTCGTACTTCCAGGACCTGAGTGCATTACACCCACGCACCCAGTCGATGCTCACCGCGGCGGCCAGCGTGGAGTGGACCGTGGTCGACACCGAGGTCGAGGCGCTGCAGCTGGAGTACTCCTGGATCAAGGAGTTCGAGCCACGCTTCAACGTCAAGTACCGCGACGACAAGTCCTACCCCTACCTGGCGGTGACGATGGGGGAGGCCTTCCCCCGCGTGCAGGTCATGCGGGGCGACAAGCGCAAGGGCACCCGGTACTTCGGCCCGTACAGCCACGCCTGGGCGATCCGCGAGACCGTCGACCTGCTGTTGCGGGTGTTCCCGGTGCGCACCTGCAGCAACGGGGTGTTCCGGCGCGCCGGGCAGGTGGGCCGCCCCTGCCTGCTGGGCTACATCGACAAGTGTTCGGCGCCGTGCGTGGGCAAGGTCACCCCCGAGCAGCACCGCGAGCTGGCCGCCGACTTCTGCGACTTCATGGCCGGCGACACGGGGCGCTTCGTGCGCCGGATCGAACGCGAGATGCGCGCGGCGTCCGCCGGCTTGGACTTCGAGCGCGCGGCGCGCCTTCGAGACGACCTCGGCGCCCTGCAGCGAGCGCTGGAGAAGAGCGCCGTCGTGCTGCCCGATGCGACCGACGCCGACGTCTTCGCCCTGACCCAGGACGAGCTCGAGGCCGCGGTGCAGGTGTTCCACGTGCGCGGGGGGCGGGTGCGGGGCCAGCGCGGCTGGGTGGTCGAGAAGGTGGAGGACGTCGGCGTCGCCGATCTCGTCGAACAGCTGCTGCTGCAGGTCTACGGTGACTCACCCGAGTCCGTCCCGCGCGAGGTCCTGGTGCCCGCGCTCCCGGCCGACGCCGTCCAGGTCGCCGACTGGCTGAGCGGGCTGCGCGGCTCCCGGGTCGACCTGCGGGTGCCGCAACGAGGCGACAAGCGGGCGTTGCTCGCCACGGTGGAGCGCAACGCCACCCATGCCCTCGCCCTGCACAAGACCCGTCGTGCCGGCGACCTGACCACCAGGTCCCAAGCCCTGCAAGAGATCCAGGACGCGCTCGCCCTGCCCGAGGCGCCGCTGCGGATCGAGTGCTACGACGTGTCCAACCTGCAGGGCACGCAGGTGGTGGCCTCGATGGTGGTCTTCGAGGACGGCCTGGCGCGCAAGAGCGAGTACCGCCGGTTCGCCGTCCGCGGTACCGATGGCCACGACGACACGGCGTGGATGCGAGAGGTGCTCACCCGGCGCTTTCGCCGGCACGTGGACGACCAGGCGGCCCTGGCGCAGGCTGCGGAAGCACCGCCCGGGCCCAGCGCCGTCGATCCCGACACCGGTAAGCCCCGGCGGTTCGCCTACGCCCCGAACCTGGTGGTCGTCGACGGCGGCCCCCCCCAGGTCAGCGCCGCGCACGACGCTCTGGAGTCGCTCGGGGTTCACGACGTCGCGCTGGTCGGGCTGGCCAAGCGACTCTAAGAGGTCTGGCGCCCCGGTGCGCCGCACCCGGTGGTACTACCCCGCGCGAGCCAGGGCCTGTACCTGCTGCAGCGCGTCCGCGACGAGGCGCACCGGTTCGCCATCGGCTACCACCGTCAACGTCGGTCCAGGGCCATGACCGCCAGCGTGCTGGACGACGTCCCCGGCCTGGGCGCGGCGCGCCGGGCCGCGCTGCTGCAACACTTCGGTTCGCTGAAGAAGGTCCGGCTGGCCACCGTCGAGCAGATCGCCGAGGTTCCCGGTATCGGGCAGGCGACCGCGCGCGCCGTCGTCCGTGCGCTTGGTGAGCAGCGGGCGGCACCCGCGGTGAACATGGCGACCGGTGAGGTCCTGGACGACTGAGCGCCCTGGTTAGGCTGGGCGCACCAGCAGAGAGGACGTCCGGTGCCCCCCCTCGCCGTGCCCCCGCACGCTCCGCAGTCCGAGCTGGTGCTCGTGACGGGCATGTCCAGCGCCGGGCGGTCGACGGCCGCCAACGTCCTGGAGGACCTTGGCTGGTACGTCGTCGACAACCTGCCCCCTCAGCTCCTGGCCCCGATGAGCGAGCTCGCCGCGCAGTCACCCGAAGGCGGACGCCGCCTGGCTGCGGTGATCGACGCCCGCAGCCGGTCGTTCTTCCAGGCCCTCAGTGATGCGCTCGGCGAGCTCGCCGCGCGCGGGATCGTCCCGCGCATCGTCTACCTCGATGCGTCGGACGAGGTCCTGGTGCGCCGCCAAGAGTCGGTCCGGCGCCCGCACCCGCTGCAGGGGGCGGAGGGCATCTTGGCCGGGGTCAGCCGTGAGCGCGAGCTGTTGGCGCTCGTGCGGGAGAACGCGGACGTCGTCATCGACACCTCCGGCCTGAACGTCACCCAGCTCAAGACCAAGGTCAGCCAGATCTTCGAGCACGAGGGTCTGCCCGGCCTGCGCGCGACCGTGATGTCGTTCGGGTTCAAGTACGGGATCCCGTTGGACGCCGACTTCGTGGTCGACATGCGGTTTCTTCCCAACCCGTTCTGGGTCCCCGCGCTGCGCGCGCACTCCGGGCTCGAAGACGCGGTCAGCGACTACGTCCTGAAGCAGGACGCCGCCACGGTGTTCCTGGACCGTTTCGTCTCCAGCCTCGAACCGGTGCTGGCCGGGTATGTCGCCGAGGGCAAGCGCTACCTGACGATCGCCGCCGGCTGCACGGGCGGCAAGCACCGCTCGGTGGCGATGTCACGGGCGATCGCCGAACGGCTGCAGCAGCATGGGGTGCAGGTGGGCACCTTGCACCGCGACCTGGGTCGCGAGTGAGCGCTAGCGTCGTCGCGCTCGGCGGGGGTCACGGGCTCGCCGCATCCTTGTCGGCGCTGCGGCACCTGACCGAACAGCTGACCGCCGTGGTCACCGTCGCGGACGACGGCGGCTCCAGCGGGCGCCTGCGCCGCGAGCTCGGCGTCCTGCCACCAGGCGACCTGCGGATGGCGCTTGCGGCCTTGTGCGGGGAAGGGGCCTGGGGACGGACCTGGCGGGACGTCCTGCAGCACCGGTTTGCCAGCCAGGGCGAGCTGCACCAGCACTCGGTCGGCAACCTGCTCATCGTGGCGCTGTGGGAGCTGCTCGGCGACACGGTCGAGGGGCTGGACATCGTCGGTCAGCTGCTCGGCGCCCGCGGGCGCGTGCTGCCGATGAGCGCTGTGCCGCTCGACATCGAAGCGGTCGTCCTCGGACTGGATGCCCGCGACCCGTCGTCCGCCACGCTCGTGCACGGGCAGGTGGCCGTGGCCACGACCACTGGGCAAGTGGCGTCGGTCCGGCTGGTCCCCGAAGAGCCACCCGCGTGCCCGCAGGCGGTGCAGGCGGTGCGCGACGCGGACTGGGTGGTGCTGGGGCCCGGTTCGTGGTTCACCAGCGTCATGCCGCATCTGCTCGTGCCCGAGCTGGGCAGGGCGCTGTGCGAGACCACCGCGAAGCGCCTGATCACCCTGAACCTGACCGCGCAGGCGGGGGAGACCTACGGTCTGAGCGCCGAGAGCCATCTGGAGGCGCTGTTCGTGCATGCCGCGGACTTCAATGCCGACGTGGTGCTTGCCGATCCGCGGGTCGTCACGGACCGGCCAGCGCTGGAGAGCGTGTGCCGCAGCGCCGGGGCCCGGCTGGTGGTGGCCAGCGTGGCGTCCAAGACCGACCCGCACGTGCACGACGAACTGCGGCTCGCCGCCGCCTACCGCGACATCCTCGGCTGATCACCGAGGACCCAGGGCCCGGCCGTGACTCAGGGGCAGGATCAGTGCGAGGGCCGCCGGCGGACACCTCGTTCGATTGTGAAATGGCGCATGAAGCGCCATAATGGCGCCATGCCTAGCGTGCAGATCAAGGACGTCCCGGAGCACACCCACGCAGTGCTGCGTCAACGAGCGGCGAGCGCTCATCAGTCACTGCAGGAGTACCTGCGAACCAAGTTGATCAAAGAGGCATCCGCGCCCACGGTCGACGAGGTCCTTGACCGCGCGGGCGCAAGGGCCGGCGGTCGAGTACCGATCAAGACGGCGACCCAGATCCTGCGGGAGGATCGTGATCGTCGTTGATGCCAGCATCTTGGCCCCCGCCCTCGCCGACGACAATTCGGACGGCGATGCCGCTCGCATGGCCCTTCGTGACCAGGCTCTCGCCGCGCCGGAACTGGTCGACCTGGAGGTCGCCTCCGTATGGCGCCGACAGGTCATGGCGAGACAGCTCGAAACGCGACGAGCTGACCTCGCCGTGGCGGATCTGTTGGCGCTGCCGCTGCAACGGATCCCGCATCGAGCACTGCTCACACGCTGTTGGGAACTGCGACAGAACCTGACCGCGTACGAAGCCGCGTACGTAGCCATTGCCGAACTGCTGGACGTCGTTCTTGTCACCGGCGACAAACGGCTGTCCCGTTCACCCGGCCTGCGCTGCCGGGTCCAGGTCATCGGCTGATCGCTCACGATGGGCGGTCGCTGTCGTCCCGCAGCAGGTTCCCAGTTCTGGCACAGAGTGAGTGAACCGCCGGTGGACTCCTGACCGAGTTACATGTAACACGGAGGGTATGGCCGACCAGGAGACCTCTACCGTTCGTCAGCGGGTAGCAGACCACCGCGCCCGTCTGCGTCGCCAGGTACTGCGACCGGTGCAGATATGGGTGGCTGATGTGCGCGCTCCGGGGTTTGCGGCCGAGGCTCACCGCCAATCGGCGCTGGCCGCCTCCAGCCCGCACGCGGCCGAAGATCAGGCCTTCGTCGACGCCGTCTCCTGGTTTGGTGACGAGGGCGACCGCGGACCCCACTGAGATTCCCCTGCTACGGATCCCACTGACCGTAGGGAGCGATACCGGGCTTGCCCAGCCGAGCAGCATCATGGTCGACAAGCTCACGACGATGCCCCGATCCAAGCTCGGCGAGCGCATCGGAGCCGTGTCCGACACCGACATGCTGTCGCTCTCGCGCTCCCTGGTCGTGTTCCTCGGGCTCGCGTGACGGCGCCGGGGCCCGCACGCCATGGTCATCCGCAGCTGCGCGCACATCTGGGGTACGAGCCCCAGCCCGAGGATCACGCAGACGTCCAGGCCCTCGCTACCCGCTTCTGCCTGCCGCGGCCACCTGGATACTGACACTGCGGACGAGAAGTGGTGGTCGTCGCCTCTGCGCTTTGAGTGGTCTTATTGGGTGCATGGTCAACGCTGACGAGCCGCGCGCCCAGGGGATGTTGGACGTCGGCGACGGTCAGCAGATCTACTGGGAAGAATGGGGATCGCCCTATGGAGTCCCTGCGCTGTATGTCCACGGTGGCCCTGGTTGCGGCCTGGGCACCAGCCTTTACCGGAACCGCTTCGACCTGACGTGCACCCGCCTGGTCGGTTTCGAGCAGCGGGGCTGCGGCCGCTCGACTCCGCACGCGTCGTGCACCTCGACATCGCTCAGCACCAACACGACGTCCCATCTCATCGGAGATATTCAGCTGCTGCGCGAGCACCTCGGTATCGACGCGTGGCTCATCAACGGTGTGTCCTGGGGATCGACCTTGGCCTTGGCCTACGCGCAGGCTCATCCACAGCACGTGCTCGGCGTTGTCCTGTTCGCCGTGACGACGACCAGTCGCCGCGAGGTCGACTGGATCACCGAGGGCGTCGGCGCGGTCTTCCCCGAGGCTTGGGACCGATTCGCTGGCCACGCCGAGCGGGCCGGCGTTGGCTACCAGCGTGGACGCCAGCGGCTGGTCGAGGCCTACGCCGCCCTGATGGAGTCGCCCGACCCCGTAGTGCGCGACGTGGCCTCGCGGGAGTGGGCACTATGGGAAGACACCCATGTGGCGATCGGCACCGGCGGCTTCGTCCGGGATCCGCGGTGGGACGACGAGCGCTTCCGGCTGGCCTTCGTGCGCCTGACCGGGCACTACTGGTCTCACGATGGCTTCAGCGACCCGCCCGTGCTCGAGCGCATGGATCTCCTGCGAGGCATTCCTGGCGTTCTCATTCACGGTCGGCGCGACATCTCCTCTCCCGTCCTCATCGCGTGGGAACTACATCGTCGCTGGCCAGGCTCGAAGCTCATCGTCGACGAGGGGAACGGGCACGGCGGCGGTTCCATGGCGAAGGTGTGGCGCGAGGCCAACGATCAGCTCGTGGCTGCCATTGCCCACTGAGGTGTGGAAGGCCAAACGGGGCCTGCGATGCGGGTTTCGGGCAGGAAAGCGGGGCGGGGGAGGAAGGGGGCGCGGATGCCGACCGCGCGGCAAGCGGGTGGGCCGAATGGTCGAGCGCCCGCACCCAAGGCGCGGCCCGCAGTGGCAGGATGGGCGGATGGCAATGACGGCGATGGTGAAGGACGAGCTGAGCCGGTTGTCGGTGACCAAACCCTGCTGCCGCAAGGCGGAGGTCTCTGCGCTGCTGCGGTTCGCGGGCGGCCTGCACATCGTGGCTGGCCGGATCGTCGTGGAGGCCGAGCTGGACGCCGGGCAGTCCGCGCGCCGGCTGCGCAGGGACGTCGCCGAGGTGTTCGGGCACGCCAGTGACGTGGTGGTGGTGGCGCCCGGAGGACTGCGCCGAGGCACGCGGTACGTCGTCCGGGTGACTCGGGACGGCGAGGCGTTGGCGCGTCAGACCGGCCTGATCGACGCTCGCGGCCGGCCGGTGCGCGGGCTGCCACCGCAGGTCGTCTCCGGAGCGGTGTGCGACGCGGAGGCCGCCTGGCGCGGCGCGTTCTTGGCCCACGGGTCGCTGACCGAGCCGGGTCGCTCGGCGGCCCTGGAGGTCACCTGCCCGGGGCCCGAGGCGGCGCTGGCGTTGGTCGGTGCGGCCAGACGGGTGGGCATCTCCGCCAAGGCGCGTGACGTGCGTGGCGTCGACCGGGTGGTGATCCGGGACGGTGACGCGATCGGCGCCATGCTCACGCGACTGGGGGCGCACGACGCGCTGATGGCCTGGGAAGAGCGGCGGATGCGCCGCGAGGTGCGCGCCACCGCCAACCGGCTCGCCAACTTCGACGACGCGAACCTGCGCCGGTCCGCCCGGGCCGCGGTCGCGGCCGGCTCGCGCGTCGAGCGGGCACTGGAGATCCTTGGGGACGACGTCCCCGAACACCTGGGCGCCGCGGGCCGGCTGCGCCTGGCCCACAAGCAGGCCAGCCTCGAAGAGCTCGGTCAGCTGGCCGACCCCCCGATGACCAAGGACGCCGTGGCGGGTCGGATCCGCCGGCTCCTGGCGATGGCCGACCGGCGAGCGGCCGACGACGGGCTGCCTGGCACCGAGGCGAACCTGACCGCCGAGATGCTGGACGCCTGAGCCGGTCGGCGGCCGCAGGGGGCGATCCCCTAAAGTCGGGGGACGACGTCCGCGCTCGACCCCCTGCCAGGAGGCCCCCGTGACTGTTCGCGTTGGTATCAACGGCTTCGGCCGCATCGGCCGCAACTTCTTCCGCGCCGCGCGAGCCGCCGGCGCCGACATCGAGGTCGTCGCGGTCAACGACCTCACCGACAACAAGACGCTGGCCCACCTGCTGAAGTACGACTCGGTCCTGGGTCGACTGCCCGGCGAGGTCAGCTTCACCGGCGAGCAGATCAGCGTCGACGGGATCGCGTTCAAGGCATTCGCCGAGCGTGACCCCGCCGCCCTGCCCTGGGGTGACGTCGGCGCCGACATCGTCATCGAGTCGACCGGCCTGTTCACCGACGCGACCAAGGCGCGGGCACACATCGACGGCGGCGCCAAGAAGGTCATCATCTCCGCGCCCGGCAAGAACGAGGACCTCACGGTCGTGATGGGCGTCAACCAGGACGCCTACGACGCGGCCAAGCACACGATCATCTCCAACGCCTCTTGCACCACGAACTGCCTGGCGCCGATGGCCAAGGCGATCCACGACGCCTTCACGATCGGGCGCGGGCTGATGACCACCGTGCACGCCTACACCCAGGACCAGAACCTGCAGGACGGCCCGCACCCCGACCTGCGCCGGGCCCGGGCTGCGGCGCTGAACATCGTGCCGACCTCCACGGGCGCGGCGAAGGCGATCGGCCTGGTACTGCCCGAGCTGAAGGGCAAGCTGGACGGCTACGCCCTGCGGGTCCCGATCCCCACCGGTTCGGCCACCGACCTGACGGTGGACGTCGCCCGCGAGACCAGCGTCGAAGAGGTCAACGCGGTGCTCAAGGCGGCGGCGGACGGCCCGATGAAGGGCTTCTTGCGGTACAGCGAGGATCCCATCGTCTCCAGTGACATCGTGAACGACCCGTCGTCGTGCATCTTCGACGCCCCCCTGACCAAGGTCATCGGCAACCAGGTCAAGGTGCTCGGTTGGTACGACAACGAGTGGGGGTACTCCAACCGGCTCGTCGACCTGGTGGCACTCGTCGGATCGACGCTCTGAACCGATGCGGACCATCGGCAACCTGAGTGACCAGCTCGGCGGGCTGCGCGGCAAGGCGATCCTCGTGCGCAGCGACCTGAACGTCCCGATGGACGGGGCGAGGATCACCGACGACGGGCGCATCCGCGCGTCGATACCCACGCTGACCCGCTTGCGGGACGCCGGAGCCCGGGTGGTCGTCTGCGCGCACCTGGGCCGGCCCAAGGGCGCCCCCGACCCCCAGTACTCGCTCGCGCCGGTCGGCGCCCGGCTCGCCGAGCTCCTGCAGGCGCCCGTGGCGCTCGCCTCGGACACCGTGGGTCCTGACGCGCGCCGACTGGTCGAGCAGGCGGGCCCCGGTGACGTCGTCCTGTTGGAGAACCTGCGGTTCAACGCTGGCGAGACCAGCAAGGACGACGCCGAGCGGGGTGCGTTCGCCGACCAGCTCGCCCAGCTGGCCGACGGCTACGTCAGCGACGGGTTCGGGGTCGTGCACCGCAAGCAGGCCAGCGTGTACGACGTCGCGCAGCGCCTGCCGCACGCGGCCGGTGGGCTGGTGGTCACCGAGGTCGACGTGCTGCGCAAGCTCACGGTGGCGCCGCAGCGGCCGTACGTCGTCGTGCTGGGCGGTTCCAAGGTCTCGGACAAGCTCGGGGTGATCGAGAACCTGCTCGCCAGCGCCGATCGGATCCTGATCGGCGGCGGCATGGTCTTCACCTTCCTCGCCGCCCAAGGGCACGAGGTCGGCGCGAGCCTGCTCGAGCGCGACCAGCTGGACACCGTGCGGGGATACCTCGCGACGGCCGAGCAGCGCGGCGTCGAGATCGTGTTGCCCACCGACGTCGTAGCGGCCGAGGCCTTCGCGGCGGACGCGGCGCACGACGTCGTCGGGGTCGACGCGATCCCTCCCGACCGGATGGGCCTGGACATCGGCCCCGACTCCAGCGCCGCGTTCGCGGCGAAGCTGAAGGACGCCGCCACGGTTTTCTGGAACGGGCCGATGGGGGTGTTCGAGATGGCGCCGTACCGCGAGGGCACCCGGGCGCTCGCCCAGGCGCTGCTGGACGGCAACGCGTTCACGGTGGTCGGGGGCGGCGACTCGGCGGCCGCGGTTCGCGCCCTGGGCTTCGACGAGGACGCCTTCGGGCACATCTCGACCGGCGGCGGCGCCAGCCTGGAGTACCTCGAGGGACGCACCCTGCCGGGCCTGTCCGTGCTCGAGAGCTGAGCGCCATGGCCCGCACGCCAGCCGCGGTACGCACCCCCTTGATGGCCGGCAACTGGAAGATGAACCTGGACCACCTCCAGGGTGCGCACCTGGTGCAGAAGCTTGACTGGACGCTGAAGGATGCCAAGCACGACTACGAGGCCGTCGAGGTGGCGGTCCTGGTGCCCTTCACCGCGATCCGGACGGTGCAGACGCTCGTCGAGGGCGACCGGCTGGCGCTGCGCTACGGCGCGCAGGACGTCTCCGCGCACCCCGATGGCGCCTACACCGGCGAGATCAGCGCGGCCATGCTCGCCCGCCTGGGCTGCACGTACGTGATCGTCGGGCATAGCGAGCGCCGGGAGCACCACCACGAGGACGACGCCATGGTGAACGCGAAGCTGGCGGCGGCCTACCGGCACGGCCTGACGCCGATCCTGTGCGTCGGTGAGGGCCTGGCGGTGCGTCAACGCGGCGAGCAGGTACCGCACACCCTGGCCCAGCTCGAGGCTGACGTGCAGGGGCTGACCCCCGAGCAGGCGCGCTCGCTCGTGGTGGCCTACGAGCCGATCTGGGCGATCGGCACCGGCGAGGTCGCGACGCCCGGCGACGCCCAGGAGGTCTGCGCGGCGGTCCGCGGGCGCCTGGCGCAGCTGTTCTCCCAGCAGGTCGGCGAGCAGGTGCGCGTCCTCTACGGGGGGTCGGTAAAGGCCGCCAACGTGGCCTCGATCATGGCCCAGGACGACGTGGACGGAGCGTTGGTGGGCGGCGCCAGCCTGAAGGCGGACGAGTTCGCCGCCATCTGCCGGTATCGTGAGCACGTCGGCAGGTAGGTCATGCTGGCTCAACCCGAGACCCGAACGGATGTACTGTGACCGCAGTCCGCATCAGCCTGCAGGTGGTGCTCGTCGTCGCCAGCCTGTTCCAGACTCTGCTCATCCTGCTGCACAAGGGCAAGGGCGGGGGGCTGTCCGACATGTTCGGCGGCGGGGTGTCCTCCAGCCTCGGCGGCTCGTCGGTCGCCGAACGAAACCTCGACCGGTTCACCATCGCGGTTGCCCTGGTCTGGACCGCCGCGATCATCGGGCTCGGTCTGATCGAGCGCTTCACCACCACCTAGGATCTGGAGACTTCGCATGGCAGGCGGCAACGCGATCAGAGGCAGCCGAGTCGGCGCCGGTCCCATGGGCGAGGCCGAGCGTGGTGATGCTGCCGCGCGCCTGGTCCTGTCCTACTGGTGCGCCAACGGGCACGAGACGCGGCCCAGCTTCGCCGACGAGGTGGGGGTGCAGGTCCCGGAGACCTGGGACTGCCCGCGCTGCGGGTTCCCGGCAGGTCAGGACAAGGCCAGCCCACCCTCACCGCACCGCGTTGAGCCGTACAAGACGCACCTGGCGTACGTGAAGGAACGCCGCAGCGACACCGACGGTCAGGCGATCTTGACCGAGGCCCTGGAGCAGCTGCGCTCTCGCGGCCTGATCCGCTGACCGCAGTCCACCTCAGGGGCTGGCCAGGCGAACCAGTGCCGGCGGCACGTGGCTGGCGGCGGCCCGGTCCAGCAGCCACAGGGTGGCTCGGCTTCCGCTGACCGCCCCGGCGGGTGCCTGCACCGGCCCGGCGCCACTTAGCGCCAGCCCGACGGCCCCTGCCTTCTGCGCCCCGGCGACCAGGAGCCACACCTCCTCGGCCGCGCAGATCGCCGGCAGAGTCAGCGTGATCCGGGTGGGCGGCGGCTTGGGCGACCCGTGGACTGCGACTACCGTGCGCTCCCGCTCGTGGATGGCGGCGTGCCCGGGGAACATCGAAGCCACGTGGGCATCTGGCCCCACACCCAGCAGCAGCACGTCGAAGGTCGGGACGTCGGCGCCTCGGGCACCGCTCGCCGCGGCCGCCTGGGCCAGCTCCTGCGCGTAGCGGCGCGCGGCGGCCTCGACGTCCGGCCCGTCGATCCCGTCGCTGGGCGCCATCGGATGGACCCGCTTGGGGTCCAGCGCCAGGTGGTCCAGGAGCACCTGCCTAGCCTGCGTCTCGTTGCGCTCGGGGTGGGCGCGTGGCAAGAACCGCTCGTCACCCCACCAGATGTCCACCCGGCGCCAGTCGATCGCGTCGCGGGCCGCAGCGCCCGCCAGAGCCGCCAGCACCGCGGTTCCGGTCGACCCACCAGTGAGCACGACTGCCGCGCTGCCCCGGGTCGCCTGGGCGTCGACGACCCGCGTGATCAGGCGGGCCGCGGCGGCCTGCGCCAGCAGCTGCGCGTCGCGGTGCACCACGACCAGGGGCGCGCGGCTCACCGGGCGGCCTTTCGCGCGGCTTGGCGGGTCCCGGTCGGGCCCGAGCGGGTCTTCTTCCTGGTGCCGGCTGGGGCGGGGTGTGCCTGCTCGATCGCTCGAGCCGCCGCGATCTCGCGCCGGCGGGCCGCGCCCGAGTGCGCCTTCACCTGCTCGGCCGTGAGGCTCTTGCCGGCGCCCGCGGCTTGACTGGCGGTCAACGAACTGCCGCTGTGCAGCCGAGCCAGGCCGCGCAGCAGGGTGTTGGCGTAGACCTCGTCGGGGTCCAGGCGGCGCAGTTCCTCGGCCAGGCACTCGGCGGTGGGACGGCGGGGCAGGGCGATCCGGCGGTCCGGCTGGCCCGGCTGCACGAGAGTCGCGATCATCCCGTCGGCCCTGATCAGGTCGATGGGGCCGCTTCGGCGCTGCAGTCGCACGCTGCACAGGCCGGTGCCCGCTGTGGTGCGGGCCCGAACCACGGGAGCCTTCAGGCACTGGCTCAACCAGGCGGCGAGCAGGTCGGTGCTCGGGCTGTCCGAGGCGCCGGTCACCGTGATCTGCTCGACCGCCAGGTACGGCGGCTGGTCGAGGGCGGCCGCAAGCAGGCCACGCCACTTGGTGACCCTGGTCCAAGCCAGGTCGGTGTCACCGGCGGCGTACGAGTCCCGCCGGCGCTGCAGCTCCCGACCCGGCGCCCGGGCGGCGGCCGCGTCGGTGATCCGGCGCTGCGCCATGGCTCCGATGGGGTCGGCGCTCGGCACCTTCGGGGCGTCCGCGGGCCACCAGGCCACGACGGGGGAGTCCGGCAGCAGCAGCGGCGTCACGACGCTGTCGCCGTGCCCGGCGAGCTTGCCGTACAGCCGCAGCACCAGCACCTCACTGGCTCCGGCGTCACCCCCGACGCGGATCTGGGCGTCCAGCCGGTCCAGACCGCGCCGGTTGGCCTGCACGACGACCAGCACCCGGCAGGGGTGCTCGCGGCTGGCGCTGTTGGCCGCCTCGATCGCGGCCTCGGCGCCGGCGTCGTCCGTGACGATGATCAGCGTCAGCACCCGTCCCAGGGCGATGGCGCCCCCCGTGTCGCGCAGGTCGACCAGCTTGCGGTTGACCGCGCTGGTCGTGGTGCTGGGCAGGTCGATGATCACGGGAGCCTCCAGACCCGGCCGTCGCGAGCCATCATCTCGTCCGCCGAGCGCGGCCCCCAGGTGCCGGCGGGGTAAGGCTGCGGCTGGCCCGACCTGGCCCAGTACGCCTCGACCGGGTCGAGGATCTGCCAGGACAGCTCCACCTCCTCGTGTCGGGGGAACAGCGGCGGGTCGCCGAGCAGGACGTCCAGGATCAGCCGTTCGTAGGCCTCCGGTGAGGACTCGGTGAACGCGTGGCCGTAACCGAAGTCCATGGTCACGTCGCGGACCTCCATGGCGGTGCCGGGGACCTTGGACCCAAAGCGCATGGTGACCCCTTCGTCCGGCTGCACGCGCACGACCAGAGCGTTGCGCCCCAGCTCTTCGGTGGCGGTCTTCTCGAAGGGCAGGTGCGGCGCCTGTTTGAACACGATGGCGATCTCGGTCACCCGCCGGCCCAGTCGCTTGCCGGCGCGCAGGTAGAAGGGGACGCCGGCCCAGCGGCGGGTGTCGATCTCCAGCTTGAGCGCGGCGTACGTCTCGGTCGTCGAGCGGGCCGAGATGCCGTCCTCGTCCAGGTACCCGACCACGGGCTGTCCGCCCTGCCACCCTGCGGCGTACTGCCCGCGGGCGGTCGAGGCGCCGATGTCGCGGGTGACCCGGACCGCGGAGAGCACCTTCTGCTTCTCGGCACGCAGGTCGTCGGCGTCGAAGGACACCGGCTCTTCCATGGCCGTCAGCGCGAGCAGCTGCAACAGGTGGTTCTGGATGACGTCGCGGGCCGCGCCGATCCCGTCGTAGTAGCCGGCTCGCCCACCGATGCCGATGTCCTCGGCCATCGTGATCTGGACATGGTCGACGTAGTTGGCGTTCCAGATCGGTTCGAACATCTGGTTGGCAAAGCGCAGCGCCAGGATGTTCTGGACCGTCTCCTTGCCCAGGTAGTGGTCGATGCGGAACACGGCGTCGGGGGGGAAGACCCGCGAGATGATGTCGTTCAGCGCTCGCGCGCTGGCCAGGTCGTGCCCGAACGGTTTCTCGATGACCACCCGGCGCCAGGTGTCCGGGCTCGGCTCGGACAACCCGGACCGTTGCAGCTGCTGGCAGACCTGGGCGAAGAAGCGTGGGGGGATCGAGAGGTAGAACGCATGGTTGCCCCCGGTGCCGCGTTCGGCGTCCAGCGTGCTCACGACCTCGCTGAGCTGGTCGAACGCATCGTCGTCGTCGAAGTCGCCGGGCACGAACCGGAAACCGTCGGCCAGGTGCCGCCAGACCTCCTCGCGAAACGGGGTGCGGGCATGCTCACGGACGGCATCGTGAACCACCTGGCCGAAGTCCTGGTCGGCCCAGTCGCGCCGGGCGAAGCCGACCAGCGAGAAGCCCGGAGGCAGCAGGCCGCGGTTGGCCAGGTCGTACACGGCCGGCATCAGTTTCTTGCGGGCCAGGTCACCGGTCACCCCGAAGATGACCAGACCGCAGGGCCCGGCGATCTTCTGCAGCCGTTTGTCCCGCGGGTCGCGCAGCGGGTTGTGCCCGGAACGGACCCGGACCGGGCTCACTGCAGCACCCGCAGCAGCCTGGCGACACCCGCGTCGCGATCGGACAGGTGTAGGCGCAGCACCGGTCGGCCCCGGTCGGCCAGTACCTGCGCGTCACCGGCTGCCTGGGCACCGATCAGCTCACCGAAGGTGAACGGCTGGCCGGGGACCTGCAGGTCGGTGTGCGGTGCACCCGTGATCTGCAGGTACACGCCGGTGGCCGGACCGCCCTTGTGGTACTGGCCCGTGGAATGCAAGAACCGCGGTCCCCAGCCGAACGTCGTCGCTCGTCCGGTACGGCGGGCAAGGGGCGCGCGCACGCCGGCGAGCGCGGCCTGGGCGCCGCGGTCCAGGTAGGCGCTCACCGCAAGGTAGCCGCGTTGGGAGTCCAGGTGGCCCAGCAACGCCGCAAGGGCCCCGGCCAGGTCGTCGACGCCGTCGAGCAGGCCGGGGGTCGCCGACACCGCGATGCCGTCGCTGACGAACGCCGGCTTGTCCTCGCTCGGTGCGTCGAGCAGCCTACGCGCCGCCCGCTTGGCGCTCTCGACGTCCGGCTGGTCGAACGGGTTGATGCCCAGCAGTCGACCCGCCACGGCGGTCGCGACCTCCCACAGCAGCAGCTGGGCACCGAGCGAGCCGGCGACGACGGCCTGCGCGGGGGTCGCCTCGTTACCGTTGTCACCGTTGTCACCGTTGTCACCGTCGGCTGCGGCCGGCTCGGCGTCGTCGGTGCCCGAGACCAGGTGCACGGCCAGCACGTCGGCGCTCGCGGCCGCCAGCTCGGGGGCGGCCGGTCCCTCGACGACCACGGGCAGCAGGCCGCGACCGAGCTTGCCCGTGCTCTCGGCGATCAGCTGCTCGGCCCAGTCCCCGAGCCCGCGGATCGGCGTGCCGTCCGGTACGAGCAGCACCTTGTCGCGGGGCGGGTCGGCGCCGGGCGTCCCGGCCAGCGCGGCGCCCAGGACCAGGCCCGGGTTCGCCTCGTCGTCCTGCGCGAGCAGGTCGGCGACCGAGTCGGCCTCGTCCAGCAGCGCGCCGACGTCCACCCCGGCCAGCCCGCTGGGCACCAGACCGAACGCGGTCAGCGCCGAGTACCGGCCGCCGACGTGGGGGTCCGCCACGACGACCCGGTAGCCGGCCGCATGGGCTGATACCTCCAGCGGTGACCCGGGGTCGGTCACGACGACGATCCGCTGTGTCGGGTCGATGCCCGCGGCACGGAACGCCTGCTCGTACGCCCGGCGCTGGCTGTCGGTCTCCAGGGTTCCCCCGGACTTGCTCGACACGACGACGACGGTGCGCTCGAGCCGATCGCCCAGCGCCGAACGCACGTAGTCCGGGTCGCTGGAGTCCAGCACCGTCAGCGGGACCCCGGCAGTGGCGCAGATGACTTCGGGGGCCAGCGAGGAGCCGCCCATCCCGCACAGGACGACATGGTCCAGGCCGGCCGCACTGAGCGTGTCTCGCAGGGCCGCGACCTCGCCGACCATGTGTCGAGAGCTGCGGGCCAGCCCCACCCAGGAGAGCCGGATGGCCGCCTCGCGCTCGGCGTCCGGGCCCCACAAGGTGGCGTCCTGGGCGAACAGCCGCGAGGCAAACCGCTCATCGACCAGCGCGGGGACGTGCGCACGCACCGCCGAGGCAGCCGCACCGCTCGCGGCCACCTCCAGGTGCGCGCCGTGCTGGTCACTCACGGCGTGGACTCGCCGCCCGGCGCCCCCACGCGCTCCAGCTCGCGCTCGACCGTAGCCAACAGCTCGCTCCAGCTCTTGTCGAACTTCTCGACTCCCTCGCGTTCGAGCAGCGCGGTGACCTCGGTGTAGGAGATGCCCAGGCGCTCCAGGGCGTCCAGGACGGCGCCCGCGTCGTCGTACGCCCCCCGCACCGTGTCGCCGCGCAGCTCGCCGTGGTCGGCAACGGCGTCCATGGCGCTGCGCGGCATCGTGTTCACCGTGCCGCGCGTCACCAGCTCGGTGATGTACATCGTGTCCGGGTAGGCCTTGTCCTTCACGCCCGTGGACGCCCACAGCGGCCGCTGGGGGTGCGCCCCGGCCTGCGCCAGCACCTGCCAGCGGGGCGTGGCGAAAACCTCCTCGTACGCCGCGAACGCCAGCCGCGCGTTGGCCAACGCCGCCTTCCCGCGCAGGGCACGGGCGTCGTCGGTGCCGAGCTCGTCCAGGCGCCGGTCCACCTCGGTATCCAACCGGGAGACGAAGAAGGAGGCGACCGACTCGATCTCGGACAGGTCCCGGCCTGCCTCGCGGGCCTGCTCCAGGCCGGTGAGGAACGCCTGCATGACCGCGCGATACCGGTCGAGCGAGAAGATCAGCGTCACGTTGACGCTAATCCCCTCGGCCAGGGTCTGGGAGATGGCGGCCAGCCCCTCGACCGTTGCCGGGATCTTGATCAGGACGTTCGGGCGCTGCACCGCGTCGAACAGGGCGCGCGCCGTCTCGACCGTCTTGGCGGTGTCGTGGGCGAGCCGGGGGTCGACCTCGATCGAGACGCGTCCGTCCACGCCGCCGCTGCGCTCGTAGACCGGCGCGAACAGGTCACACGCGTGCTGGACATCGCAGGTGGTGATGGCGAACACCGCCCGTTCGGCGTCCGCGCCCGACGCGGCCAGCTCGCGCAGCTGCGGGGTGTACGCCTCGCCGTGCGCCAGAGCGGACGCGAAGATCGTCGGGTTGGTGGTGACCCCGACGACATGCGCCTCGTCGATGAGGCGTTGCAGCTCACCCCGGTCGATCAGCTCGCGAGACAGGTCGTCGAGCCAGATGGAGACTCCCTGCCCGCTCAGCTGGGCCAGTACGTCGCTCATGCGGTCCTCCCAGGTGCGGCTATCAATCCGGGCGGCTATGCGTGCTGTTGGTCGCCGGTGCCGGTGGCGGTGGGTGCCGAGGTGGCCTGGTCGCCGCCGGGCCGAACGCCCGCGATGCCACCGGCGGCGCTGGCGATGCTCTGCCGGGCGGCGCTGACCACCGCCTGCGCCGTGATCCCGAACTCCCGGAACAGCGTCTGGAAGTCCGCCGAGGCGCCGTAGTGCTCCAGCGAGACGATCCGTCCGGCGTCGCCGACGATCTCGCGCCACCCCTGCCCCACGGCCGCCTCGACGCTCACCCGCGCACGGACCGAAGGGGGCAGTACCTCGTCGCGATAGTCCTGGGACTGTTCGGCGAACCACTCCCGGCACGGCATCGACACCACTCGGGTCGAGGTGCCCTTCTTCTCGAGCTGCCCGGCCGCCTCGACGGCGAGCTGCACCTCCGAACCCGTGGCGACGACGATGACGTCAGGGCTGCCCGGACGTGACTCCTCGACGAGGACGTAGGCGCCCTTGGCCACGCCAGAGGCCTTGCCCACCGTGCGGCGGTCAAAGGTCGGCACCGCCTGCCGCGTCAGGCAGAGCGCGGACGGCCCGTCCTGGCGGGTGAGGATCTGTGCCCAGGCCGCTGCCGTCTCGTTGGCGTCGGCGGGGCGCACGACGTCCAGCCCAGGAATGGCGCGCAGGGCCGCGAGGTGCTCGATCGGCTGGTGTGTCGGCCCGTCCTCCCCGAGCCCGATCGAGTCGTGCGTCCACACGTAGGTCACGGGCAGCTGCTGGAGCGCGGCCAGTCGGACGGCAGGGCGCATGTAGTCGGAGAAGACGAGGAACGTGCCGCCATAGGGCCGCGTCAGGCCCTCGAGCGCGATGCCGTTCAGGATCATGCCCATGCCGTTCTCACGGATGCCGAAGTGCAGGGTGCGCCCGTACGGACCGCCCTTCCACTCGCGCGTCTGCTTCGAGGCGGGGATGAACGATGGCTCGCCCTCCATCGTCGTGTTGTTGGACTCCGCGAGGTCGGCCGAGCCGCCCCACAGCTCCGGCATGACATCCGCCAGGGCGCTCAGCACCTTCCCGGACGCCGCTCGGGTGGCGATGCCCTTCTCGTCGGCCGGGAACGTGGGCAGCGCCTTGGACAGCCCGTCCGGCACGGCTCCGCTCAGCAGGCGGTCGAGCAGCTGGGCGCGGCTCGGGTTGGACTTGCGCCACGCCTTGTAGCCCTTGTCCCACTCCCGATGCGCCGCCTTGCCGCGCTTGACGACCTCACGGGCGTGCTTCAGCACGGCGGGCTCGACGATGAAGCTCTTCTTGGGATCGAAGCCCAGCAGCTCCTTCGTCGCGGCGACCTCGGCATCCCCGAGGGCGGAGCCGTGGGACTTGCCGGTGTCCTGCTTGGTCGGTGCGGGCCACGCGATGATCGTGCGCAGGACGACGAGCGTCGGCTTCGCGCGCTGCTTCTCGCCGGACCGGATGGCGGCGAGCAGGGCGTCGACGTCCTCGACGTACGTGGCGCCGTCACCGTCACCTCGCCAGTCGACGGTCTCGACGTGCCAGCCGTATGCCGTGAACCGCGCCGCGACGTCCTCCGAGAAGGCGATGTCGGTGTCGTCCTCGAT
>DAIETC010000039.1 GCA_027345905.1 Kineosporiaceae bacterium
CGCCGTGATCGTGGCCGCCCAGCGGCTGCTCACCCCATGGGTGCGGGCCGGTGAGCTGCGGTGAACCTGCTCTCGAACGTGCTGCGGTTCCTCACCGACCCCGCCAACTGGCAGGCCGGAGCGGCCGACTCCATCCCGGCACGCATCGGCGAGCACCTGGAGTACACCGCGTTGGCGCTGGCGATCGCAGCCGCCATCGCCGTCCCGGTGGGGCTCTACATCGGCCACACGGGCAAGGGGGCCTTCCTCGCGATCAACCTCGGCAACGCCGGGCGTGCCCTGCCCACCCTCGGCCTGCTGTCCCTCGCGGTCATCGTCGCCGGGATCGGCCTGCTGCCCGTGCTTCTGGCCCTCGTCGTGCTCGCGGTGCCCCCGATGCTCACCACGACCTACGCCGGCCTGCGCTCGGTCGACCGCAGCACCGTAGACGCCGCGCGCGGCCAAGGGATGCGCGAAGGCCAGGTGCTGCTGCGCACCGAGGTGCCGATGGCGCTACCCATCTTGCTGTCCGGCGTACGCAACGCCACGCTCCAGGTGGTCGCCACCGCCACCGTCGCAGCGTACGTCGGGCTCGGCGGCCTCGGCCGGTTCCTGCTCGACGGCCTCGCCGTGCGCGACTACCCGCAGATGGCGGCCGGTGCCACGCTGGTCGCCGCCCTGGCCATCGTCCTGGACCTGCTGCTCGCAGGCGTGCAGCGGATCGTGGTCTCACCGGGAGTCTCGGGCCGGGCAGCGACTGTCGGTGCACCCAGGCAGGATGGGTCCCAGCCCGCCCCCGCCCCTGCCGTACCGACCATCCAAAAGAGGTAGCGCCATGACACGAGAGGTAGCGCCATGAGCTCGCATCCCGGCCGACGTCCCCTTCTGGTGAGTATGATCTGCGCGGCCGCCCTGGCCCTGAGCGGGTGCGGAGGTGGCTCGGACCCGTTGGCGACGGGCACCGCCTCATACGGCTCGGGGGCCGGCGACACGATCACCGTGGGGTCCGCCAACTTTCCCGAGAGCGTGCTGCTGGCCCAGATGTACGCCGGCGCTCTGCAGGCCAAGGGAGTCAAGGTCAGCACCAAACTGAACATCGGCTCGCGTGAGACCTACATCCCAGCGCTGCAGGACGGGTCGATCGACCTGCTGCCCGAGTACAACGGGGCGCTGCTCAGTTACTTCGCCAAGAACCCCAAGGCACGCGACTCCCAGGGCGTGTACGACGAGCTGAAGGCTGTGCTGCCCAAGGGCCTGTCGCTGCTCGAGCAGTCCAGTGCACAGGACAAGGACACGCTGACCGTCACCAAGGCGACGGCCGCGAAGTACTCGTTGCGCTCCATCACCGATCTGGCCGGCAAGAGCCAGAACCTGACCATCGGCGCCGGCCCGGAGTTCAAGACTCGCCGCGCCGGCTTGGTCGGCCTCAAGGAGGTCTACGGGCTGACCTTCAAGCAGTTCGTCCCGCTGAACTCCGGGGGACCGCTCAACGTGGCGGCACTCAAGAACGGCAACGTCGACATCACCGATGTCTTCTCCACCGACTCGGCGATCCAGACCAACGGCTTCGTCGTCCTGCAGGACCCGAAGAACCTGTTCTTGGCGCAGAACGTCGTGCCGGTGATCCGCACGAGCAAGCTCACGCCGACGGTCACAGCCACACTGAACGCCGTGTCGGCGAAGTTGACCACCCCCGTGCTGAGCGCCGAGCTGAAGAAGGTGCAGGTCGACAAGCAGGACCCGGCCGCGGTGGCAAAGGCGTGGCTGAACGCCAACGGCCTCGGTTAGCCCGGTTAGCCCGGTTAGCCCGGTTAGCCGGCGGATCGCCACCGGGTCAGGGCACGCTGATCGCGACCTTTCCGCGCACGTGGCCATCCTGGACCATGCGCTGGGCGTCAGCGGCCCGTTCCAGCGCGAAGGCCTGCGCCAGCTCGATCCGCAGACCACCGGAGTCGACCATCGCCGCCAGCTCGCTCAGCCCGACCGGGTCTGGCTGCACGAAGACGTACTGACCGCCCATCGCACGCACGGTGGCGGCGTCGATGATCGAGACGATCCGCTCAGCGTCCTTCGCCAGCCGCGGACTGCTCGCGAGCGCCTCCCCACCGACGAAGTCCAGGACGACGTCGGCGCCCTCTGGCGCCAGGGCACCGACCCGCTCGGCCAGCCCCTCGCCGTACGTCACGGGCTCGGCCCCGAGGCTGCGCAGGTAGTCGTGGTTCGCCTCGCTCGACGTGCCGATGACCCGGGCCCCGCGGGCGCGCGCGATCTGGACGGCGAACGAGCCCACTCCCCCGGACGCAGCGTGCACGAGCACGGTGTCGCCGCCGCGAACACCGGCGCGCTCGATCGACTGCAGCGCGGTCAGCCCCGCGAGCGGAAGCGCCGCCGCCTGCTCGAACGAGACGGACGCCGGCTTGCGGGCCAGGTGTCGAGGGTGGGCGGTCACCAGCTCGGCGTACGTGCCGTGCTCGATCGAGTCCTTGCGCACGTAGCCGATCACCTCTTCGCCTACGGCGTACGTCGTGACGGCCGGGCCGACCGCCTCGACCACCCCGGCGACGTCCCAGCCGGCGATGATCGGCAGGTGCGCGGGGAAGGCGCCCTGCAGGCGGCCCTCGCGGATCTTGAAGTCGACCGGGTTGACGCTCGCCGCGCGCACGCGGACGACGACCCCGTCCGGGCCGGGGCCGGGGTCGGGCTGATCGGTCAGTTCGAGGACGTCGGCGCTGCCGTACGACGCAAAGGTGATGGCTCTCATGGCGCCCACAACAACGCCGAGCGCTCCGCGCTTCCAACCGCCCGGCAGTGGCCTCGGGCGGCCTCGGTATCCTCGCGGCAGCCCGACCGGCAACGCCGCCCCGCCCCATGCACAGGAGGTTGCCGATGTTCCGCAAGGTGCTGGTCGCCAACCGCGGCGAGATCGCCGTGCGTGCGTTCCGCGCCGCGACCGAGCTCGGCATGGCGACCGTCGCGGTGTTCGCCAGCGAGGACCGGCGCAGCGAGCACCGCAGCAAGGCCGACGAGGCCTACCAGATCGGCGAGCCGGGGCATCCGGTGCGCGCCTACCTCGACACCGCCGAGATCGTCCGGGTGGCCCGCGAGGCGGCCGCCGACGCCGTGTACCCGGGCTACGGGTTCCTCAGCGAGAACCCGGCCCTGGCCCAGGCGTGCGCCGCTGCCGGTTTGGCGTTCGTGGGACCGCCGGCCGGCGTGCTGCACCTGACCGGCAACAAGGCGCGGGCTATCATGGCCGCGCGCGACGCCGGCCTGCCCGTTCTGGCCAACGCCGCCCCGAGCACCGACGTCGACGAGCTGCTCACGGCCGCGGACGACGTGGGCTTCCCGTTGTTCGTCAAGGCCGTGGCGGGCGGCGGCGGGCGCGGCATGCGTCGGGTCGAGGACGCAGCAGACCTGCGCGAGGCGATCGAGGCGGCGATGCGCGAGGCGCACAGCGCCTTCGGGGATGCCACGGTCTTCTTGGAGAAGGCGGTCGTGTCGCCGCGGCACATCGAGGTGCAGATCCTGGCCGACGCCGCGGGCGGCGTGGTGCACCTGTTCGAGCGGGACTGCTCCGTGCAGCGCCGCCACCAGAAGGTCGTCGAGATCGCCCCCGCACCCGGCCTGGACTCGGCCGTGCGTGCGGCGATGTGCGCGCACGCCGTCGCCTTCGCACGGTACATCGGCTACGTCAACGCTGGCACGGTCGAGTTCCTGCTCGGGGCCGACGGCTCGTACGTCTTCATCGAGATGAACCCCCGCATCCAGGTCGAGCACACCGTGACCGAGGAGGTCACCGACATCGACCTGGTGCAGGCCCAGCTGCGGATCGCCGGGGGCGAGACCCTGGAGGACCTCGGGCTGCGTCAGGACGCCATCCGGGTCAACGGCACGGCGTTGCAGTGTCGCATCACCACCGAGGACCCCAGCAACGGCTTTCGCCCCGATACGGGCACCATCACCACCTACCGCTCCGCCGGTGGCGCGGGCGTGCGCCTGGACGGTGGCACCGTGTTCGTCGGGGCGCAGATCGGCGCGCACTTCGACTCGATGCTCGTCAAGCTCACCTGTCGCGGGCGGGACTTCTCCACCGCCGTACGCCGGTCCCGCCGCGCGCTTGCCGAGTTCCGGATCCGCGGCGTGGCAACGAACATCGCCTTCCTGCAGTCGCTGCTGGACCAGCCGGACTTCGTCGCCGGGCGCCTGTCCACCGCATTCATCGACGAGCGGCCCCAATTGTTGGCCGCCCGCCCCGCCGCGGACCGCGGCACCAAGCTGCTCACCTACCTGGCGCATGTGACGGTCAACCAGCCGAACGGGCCCTCACGGGGGCTGGCCGACCCGGCGTCCAAGCTGCCGGCGAGCGCCCATACGGCGCCACTACCCCCCGGCAGCCGTGACCTGCTGGTGCGCCTGGGCCCGGAGCGGTTCGCCGCAGCGTTGCGCGAGCAGAGCGCCGTCGCTGTCACCGACACCACGTTTCGCGACGCGCACCAGTCGCTGCTCGCCACCCGGGTGCGGACCCGCGACCTGGTGGCCGCAGCTGGGCCGGTTGCTCGGCTGACCCCGCAGCTGTGGAGTGTCGAGGCGTGGGGCGGGGCGACGTACGACGTGGCGCTGCGCTTCTTGTCCGAGAGCCCGTGGGAGCGGCTGGGCGCCCTGCGCGAGGCGATGCCGAACCTGTGCCTGCAGATGTTGCTGCGCGGACGCAACACCGTGGGCTACACGCCGTACCCGACCAAGGTCACCGACGCGTTCGTCCAGGAGGCCACGCGCACGGGCGTCGACGTCTTTCGGATCTTCGACGCGCTGAACGACGTCGAGCAGATGCGGCCCGCCATCGCGGCGGTGCGGGCCACCGGCACCGCGGTGGCCGAGGTGTCGCTGTGCTACACCGGTGACCTCAGCGATCCGAACGAGCGGCTGTACACGCTGGACTACTACCTCGACCTGGCCGAGCGCAGCGTCCAGGCTGGGGCGCACGTGCTGGCGATCAAGGACATGGCGGGTCTGCTGCGAGCGCCGGCGGCTCGCACCCTGGTGGGCGCGCTACGGGAACGGTTCGACGTGCCGGTGCACCTACACACGCACGACACGCCCGGGGGGCAGCTCGCCACCCTGCTGGCGGCGATCGAGGCGGGTGTGGACGCCGTGGACGTTGCTAGCGCCGCGATGGCGGGCACCACCAGCCAACCCTCGATGTCGGCCCTGGTCGCCGCAACGGACTTCACCGACCGGGCCACCGGGCTCGACCTGCGGGCGGTGTGCGACCTGGAGCCGTACTGGGAGGCGGTCCGGCGGCTCTACGCGCCGTTCGAGTCCGGCCTTCCGGCGCCCACCGGCCGGGTGTACGACCACGAGATTCCTGGCGGTCAGCTGTCGAACCTGCGTCAGCAGGCGATCGCGCTGGGCCTGGGTGAGAAGTTCGAGGCGATCGAGGACATGTACGCCGCCGCGAACCGCATCCTCGGCAACATCGTCAAGGTCACCCCGAGCAGCAAGGTCGTCGGTGACCTGGCGCTGGCCCTGGTCGGCCGCGGCGCCGACCCGGCACGGTTCGAGGCCGACCCAGGGGCGTACGACGTGCCCGAGTCCGTGCTCGGGTTCCTGCGCGGCGAGCTCGGAGTTCCGCCCGGTGGATGGCCAGAACCCTTTCGCAGCAAGGCTTTGGCCGGCCGGGACAGTTCACGACCGCAGATCAGCGAGCTCAGCGACGACGACGTGCGGGCGCTCGCGACGCAGCCGCGCGAGACCCTTGACCGGCTGCTGTTCCCGGGGCCGGCGAAGGACTACCGCGCCTGCCTGGATACCTATAGCGACATCTCGGTGCTGCCCACCGACCAGTTCCTGCACGGGCTCTCCTCCCGCCAGGAGGTCGAGGTCGAGATCGAGGCGGGCAAGCGCCTGCTGATGGGCATCCAGTCGATCAGCGAGGTGGATGAGCGCGGCTACCGCACGGTCATGTGCACGCTCAACGGCCAGCTGCGCCCGGTGCAGATTCGCGACCAGAGCGTCGAGGTGGACGTCCGTGAGACCGAGAAGGCGGACCCCAGCAAGCCCGGGCAGGTGGCCGCGCCGTTCGCCGGGGTGGTCTCCCTGGCGGTCCAGGTGGGGGCCGAAGTGAGCGCCGGCGCGAGTGTCGCGACGATCGAGGCCATGAAGATGGAGGCGGCGATCACCACTCCCGTGGCCGGCACCGTCGAACGACTGGCGATCGGTGCCCAGCAGCAAGTCGAGGGTGGTGACCTGCTCGTCGTCGTCCACCCCTCCCCCGCCGCCGCGACGTGATCACGTAACGCACGCGGCGGCTCGCTTTGTGACCTCGGCGACGCGTCCCAAAGACCCACGTCCGCCGCGCAAGTTGGCCCGTCATTCGCAGCCCGGGCGCCGGGTGGCGGCCTCAGCGCTCGGGCCAGGACGCAGCGCTCGCCGTCAGCGCTCGGACGCAACGCCCGCCGTCAACGCTCGGACCCAGCGGCCGCCGTCAACGCTCGCCGCGGGTCGCGACGGCTCGGGCAGCGTCGCGGCTGTCCTGACGCTCGCGCAGCGCCTGGCGCTTGTCGTAGTTCTTCTTGCCTCGGGCCACCGCGATCTCGACCTTCGCCCGGCCGTCAAGGAAGTACAGGGCGAGCGGCACGATGGTCAGGCCGCTCTCGCGGGTCGCCGTGGCCAGCCGGGCGATCTCGTGCGCGTGCAGCAGCAGCTTGCGGCGTCGGCGCGGCTCGTGGTTGGTCCAGGTGCCGGCGGTGTACTCGGGAATGTGCACTCCCTCGAGCCAGACCTCGCCGCCGTTCACGCTGGCGTACCCGTCGACCAGGGACGCACGGCCCGCCCGCAGCGACTTGACCTCGGTGCCCACGAGCACCAGCCCAGCCTCGAACACGTCCTCGACCAGGTAGTCGTGGCGCGCCTTGCGGTTGCTGGCGACCAGCTTGCGCCCCTTCTCCTTAGCCACGTCCCGCAGGGTACCCGCTTAGCTACAACCACTGCCGCGGGTTGACGGGCACGCCGTTGTCGTAGGTCTCGAAGTGCAGGTGGCATCCGGTGGAGTCGCCCGTGGTGCCGGAGTAGGCAATCAGTTGCCCGCGCGCGACCGAGCCACTGGAGACGATGATGCTTTCCAGGTGGTTGTACGTCGTCGCCAACCCCACGTTGCCGACCAGCCCGTGGTCGATGACGATCCGGTTGCCATAGCCCCCTGCCCAGCCGGCGCTGATCACGGTACCCGCGGCTGCGGCGTACACCGGTGTGCCGCAGTTCACCGCGAAGTCGATGCCGGCGTGCAGTCGCCAGTAGTGCAGGATCGGATGAAAGCGCATACCGAACTCGGATGACACGTAGGCGCCATACACCGGGACGCTCAGATAGCCGGTAGAGGTGAACCCGCCAGCGCTGGACGATCCGCCGCCGCCAGCACTCGACGATCCG
>DAIETC010000040.1 GCA_027345905.1 Kineosporiaceae bacterium
TGTTGGCGCCGACCGGAACCATCGGGTTCATGATGGACTGCGACACCACCGGGATCGAGCCGGACTTCTCCTTGGTCAAGTTCAAGAAGCTCGTTGGTGGCGGGTCGATGCAGATCGTCAACCTGACGATCCCGCGGGCCCTCACCAAGCTCGGCTACACCCAGGAGACCATCGAGGCGATCGTCGAGCACATCGCTGCGCACGGTCACGTCATCGACGCCCCCGGGCTCAAGACCGAGCACTACGAGGTCTTCGACTGCGCCATGGGTGCGCGCTCCATCGCCGCAATGGGCCACGTGCGGATGATGGCGGCCTGCCAGCCATTCTTGAGCGGAGCGATCTCCAAGACCGTCAACCTGCCGCAGGAAGCCACCGTCGAAGAGATCGAGGACGTCTACCTGCAGGGCTGGAAGTACGGCCTGAAGGCGCTTGCCGTCTACCGCGACAACTGCAAGGTCGGCCAGCCGCTGTCCGACGCCAAGTCCAAGACCTCCGACAAGGCGTTCGACGCGGACGAGGCGGCCGCGGCCGCTGAGGCGAAGGTGCGGGTCGAGTACCGTCCAGTACGCAAGCGGCTGCCCAAGCGCCGTCCGTCGCAGACCATCTCCTTCGCCGTGGGCGGCGCGGAGGGCTACCTCACCGCCGGTTCCTACCCGGACGACGGTCTGGGTGAGCTGTTCTTGAAGTTCGGCAAGCAGGGTTCGACGCTCGGTGGCGTCATGGACGCGTTCTCGATCGCAGTGTCGATCGGCCTGCAGTACGGGGTGCCGTTAGAGACGTTCGTCGAGAAGTTCACCAACCTGCGGTTCGAGCCGGCCGGCCTGACCGACGACCCCGACATCCGGATGGCGCAGTCGATCATGGACTACGTGTTCCGCCGGCTGGCGCTGGACTACCTGGACTTCGACACCCGCTCGTCCATGGGCATCTACACCGCTGGCGAGCGGGCGCGCCAGCTCGAGACGGGTTCGTACCTGCCGAGCGAGACCGAGCAGGAAGCAGACGCGGTCGAGATCGAGGGCTACTCCCAGTCGGCGCCAGTCAAACCAACGCCAGGGCCCATCGAGGTGAAGTCCGGCGCCGGGGCGGCATCGGCCAAGCCGGTGACCTCCGACGTGCACTCCTCCGCTGAGCTGCTGGAAGCCATGCAGGGACGTTCCGCCGACGCGCCGATGTGCCTGACCTGTGGGGTGAAGATGCGCCCGGCGGGCAGCTGCTATGTCTGCGAAGGCTGCGGCAGCACCAGCGGCTGCAGCTGACCAATCTGGGTGCTGCACTCTCCCGCGGGAGAGTGCAGCAGCCAGCTGCGTCGAACGTGCCAGGGGGCCGTGTGGGAACGGCGACGGGTGGGCAATGACGACGTGTGGGTCGGTGACGCGGTGACCGGGTAGGTCACGTGAGGCCGAGGCCTGCCTCGGCGCCGGGGTCCGGCCCGATCATCCCCGTGCTACCCCTCGGTGTCTCACGTCGCTCTGACGCTCGGGGGGCGTGCCACTCGGGCATTGTCGGTGGGGTGGTGCAGGGTGCAGTTGTGCAGCGCATCGAGAACGAGCTGGTCCTCAGCCCCACTGACCTGACCAAGCACCTGGGGTGCCCGCACGTCACGACGCTGGACCTGCTGGCGATCGAGGGAAGGGCGCAGCCCGGCGCGGCTGACGACGCCCTCGAGCTGATCTTCCGACTCGGGTTGGCCCACGAGGACGCCTACCTGAGATCGCTACGAGCCCGCGGTCTGAGCGTCACGACGATCGAGCCGGCAACACCAGAGGTGAGCCGCGCGCAGCGCGAGCGCGAGACCCTAGCCGCGATGCAGTCCGGGGTCGATGTCGTCTACCAGGGCACGTTCTACGACGGCGCCTGGGGCGGTCAGGCCGACTTCCTGCTCCGGGTCGAGCGAGCGTCCGACCTCGGATCGTGGTCGTACGACATCGCCGACACCAAGCTGGCGCGCAAGCTCAAGGTGCCGGCGCTGCTGCAGATGGCGACCTACGCCGAGCGGCTCGCCGTACTGCAGGGTGTTGAGCCGGACAAGCTGTACGTGGTCACGGGCGACGGGCAGGAGCGGCCGTGGCGGCTCGTCGACGTCGCGGCCTTCGCCCGTCGGGCACGTTCGCGGTTGCGCGCCGCTGTTGAACAACGACCCGAGACCTCACCTGCCCCGGTCGCGCACTGCGCCCAGTGCCGGTGGATCGAACGTTGCGTGCGGCACTGGCATGACGAGGACGACCTGTCGCTGGTCGCCTTCATGCGCGCAGATCACCGCGAACTGCTGCGCGAGAACGGCATCACGACGTTGGCGCAGCTCGGCGTGCTGACCGCCGCGGACCTGCCCAGGCAGATCAGCTTGGTCTCGCGCGAGCGGCTGGTGCATCAAGCGTCCCTGCAACTGTGGGAGCGCCAGAACCAAGCGGCTAGGTACGACCTGCTCGACCCAGACCACCGCAAGGGATTGCTCAGGCTTCCGCCGCCGGACGCCGGTGACCTCTATCTCGACTTCGAGGGCGACCCCTACGCCGAAGGGGGCGAAGGCCGTGAGTACCTCGCCGGGCTCGGTGACGTCGACCGCGGCTTCACCCCCATCTGGGCGCACAGCCGTGAAGAGGAGCGCGAGCTGACAATCCAGCTGGTGGACCGCCTACTTTCGCGCTGGCAAGCCCACCCGGACATGCACGTCTACCACTACGCGCCGTACGAGACGACGGCACTGAAACGGCTGGTGGGCAGGCACGGCGTCCGCGAGGCACAGCTGGACCAGCTGCTGCGCGGCGAGCGGTTCGTCGACCTGTACGCCGTGGTGCGGCAGGGAATGCGCATCAGCAAGGGGTCCTACTCGATCAAGAAGATGGAGGCCTTCTGCTGGGGGCACATACGCAACCAGAACCCGGACGTCGCCGACGCGATGGCGAGCGTCGTCGCCTACGAGAAGTGGTCGGTCGAACCCGACGACGTCACCTTGCCCAAGATCGAGGCCTACAACCGCGACGACGTCCTATCAACCCTCGACCTGCACCGGTGGCTGGAGCAACGGCGCTGCGAGCTCGAAGACCTGCACGGACCGCAGCCGCGACCCGCAGACCAGCCGGCCGACCCGGCCCGGCCGCCAGGTGAGATCGAGCTCGCGGAGATCGCGTTGTCTGAGAAGTTGCAGGCTGCGGGGGAGGCGTTGTTGGCCGGCCTGGTGCAGTTCCACCGACGCGAGGCCAGGCCCGCCTACTGGGAGATGTTCCGGCTCGAAGACCTGGACGACGACGAGCTGGTCGACGACAGCGCCGCGCTCGGCGGCCTCACACCGCCCACACTTGTCGGGACGGCGGCCCGGAGCAAGCTCTACCGGTACGAGTTCCCACCCCAGGACACCAAGCTGCAGATTGGTGACACCGCGTACGACGTGGACGACCACAGCTCGGCTGGCACCGTCCACGAGCTGGACGCTGAGCAGGGTTTCATCGTCCTGAAGCGCCAAGCCGCCGCCGTTGAGTCCAGGGGTTTCACCGAGAAGCAGGTGCTGTCCGACCAGGTGATCCGCCACGCCATCTGCGCCGTCGCCGAAGATCGGCTCGCCGGACGGGGCTGTTTGGGCAGTGCGCTGCTCGACCGCGTGGCCCCCGCTCGGCTCGACGACGTCGTACCGGCGGGAATGTCGTTGGACGCAGAGGTGCTTGCGGTTCAAGGCCCACCTGGCAGCGGGAAGACCACGGTCGGCGCCGAGCTCGTCCGGGCGTTGCTCGACGCGGGCAAGAAGGTGGGCATCACCGCGAACTCCCACGCGGTGATCGGCACCTTCATGGAGAAGGTCGACCGGCCGGGTCTGCAGCGCTGCAACGAGGCCGACCAGTTCTGCGGGGCGCCCGGTATTACTCAAGCACGGAGCTCGGCGGACGTCGCAGCAGCGCTTGGGTCCGGGCCCCAGCTGGTCGGCGGAACCGCGTGGCTGTGGTGCGACCCGGTGGTTGCTGGCCTACTCGACGTCATCGTCGTCGACGAGGCAGGCCAGTTCTCTCTCGCCAACGCGGTCGGTGTGTCGCGGGCTGCGACGTCCATGGTGCTGCTCGGCGATCCGCAACAACTCGCGCAACCCACCCGCGCCGTCCACCCCATCGGCGCGGGGGACTCAGCGCTGGCCCATGTGCTCGAAGGGCACGACACCATCGCGCCCGACCGCGGCATCTTCTTGGACACCACGTGGCGAATGCACCCGGACATCACCTCGTACGTCTCGGACCTGTCGTACGACGGCCGGCTGCGGGCCGGCCCCGGCCAGGGGCGGCAAGCCATCGATGCCGGGCCGGGGCTCGTGGGTAGCGGCATCCGGGTGATCGAGGTCGAGCACCTCGCCAACGCAGCAGCGTCCCGGCAGGAGGTCAGTGCAGTTGTGCGCCTGTGGTTTCGGCTGACGTCCGGCACCTTCACCGACCGAGAGGGCGTAACAAGGGCCTTGACGCACGCCGACATCCTGATCGTCGCGCCGTACAACAACCAGGTGGGTCTGCTGCGACAGGCGCTTCCTACGGCCCGCGTCGGAACCGTCGACAAGTTCCAAGGCAAGGAGGCGCCCGTTGTCATCTACTCGATGACCAGCTCGAGCGCGGACGACGCGCCACGAGGCGTCGGCTTCCTCTACGACACGCACCGGCTGAACGTCGCGGTATCCCGTGCGCAAGCCATGGCCATCGTCGTGATGAGCCCGCGCCTACTCGACGCAGCCGTCGCAACCCCAGATCAGCTGCGCCAGGTCAACGCCCTGTGCCGCCTGGTCGAAGACGCAAGCACCGCCGCCCCGTAGCTCGCGCAGCGTTTGGGTGCAGTCGACCTGAGCGAACGTCCGGAGGATGGCGGGTGCCCTGCAAGTGAGACCTCACCGGGGCTCAGGAGGCAGCGAGGAATGACGTGAAGCGGATCGCCAGGCGGTCGCGGTCGGGTCGCTCGGCCTTTCTGTCAGGCACGGTCAGGCTCTTGTCGTGCATGCCCTTGAGGCCATGCTCAAGCATCGGACCGTCGATCTCATCGAGCAGCCGCTGGTTGATGTGCACCGTGTAACCGGGCGAGATTCCCAGCAGGTTCCGGTCGTAGGCGGCGTGGTGGATCTTGCACAAGCTCAACCCGTTGGTCACGAGCGGGTCGCCGGCGCCCAAGGTGTCGCCAATGATGTGCGCGGCGTCCAGCAGGTCGCCATGGCGCAGGGTGCAGACGGCGCATCGCGTCTGGTAGGCGTGGATGACCCGAGCGCGAAACTCCGGCTGGTGCAGCCGCTGCTGGACGAGCCGCTCGGCGTAACGTCGTTCAAGCGGTGACAGATCGACGGAGTTAGCGAGAAACCTCAGGTTCTCGTCGAGGGCGATAAGAAATCGGCGCCGCGGCGCGTCGTCGAACACTGCATAGACCGGCATAACCGGCAGGTACCTGCCCGGGCCTAGTTTGCGAAGCAAGATGAGGGGCAGCTGCTGATAGATGGCGGCCCGCAGCTTGGCGTTGTCCCCGTCGAGCGACCCGGCTCGGTAGGCATAGTGGAACAGTCCGTCGACGACCTCGCTGTCGTCGTATGGGCCTGTCGGTGAGCTCACGATGGACAACGTGGCAGCCAGGTCTTGTGGGTTCCAGATGCCGCGAGAGGTGTCGCGAACCCGGCGCACCTGGCCGCCGCCGATGTCCAGCGCATCGAGTTGGCGGTGGGACACCTCGCCTCCGCTGCGAAGCGCGGCCTCAGCAAGAGCATCCATGATGCGCAGCCGCAGTCGGCGCTCGTCAGCCAGGTTCACGAGAGCTTCCTACCAGATCCCTCAAGCGTCGACCGTGCTGGCGCGGCAAGGTGTCAGTGGCTGAGGTTACGGTGACGGAACCAAAGTTGGGAGCTGATGTGACCGGTGTGGTGGTCGCAGGCGGCGGGTAACATCGCGCAGGGAGCACGAGGGAGGGCACTGATGGTCAAGCGCGAGAAGGTGGTGGACGACAGGGGACGGCGGGGGGGCAGCGGCAAGCTGGACGCCGAGGAGCACTTCGAGCAGGCCGGTCTGTACGGGTCCGCGCAGCCGCGCCGCGACGTGGAGATTCGAATGGCGGCGCTGCACATACCGCGCCGGCGCCAGGCCAGCTGAAGGCGGCGCGCGGATGGCGAGGGCGACCCGGCAGCGCCTGGCCGCACGCCTGATTGCGAACGCCGAGCAGATTCGTGGGCTTGAACGCGAGCACAGTGAGATCGTGGCCGCAGCCCAGGGGGCAAACGGCGACGACGAGCACGATCCCGAGGGAGCCACGATCGGGTTCGAACGCGAACAGGTAGCCGCGCTCCTCGCCCAGGCAGTGCACACTCGCAGCGAGATCATGCAGGGCCTGGGCCGACTCGATGACGGGTGCTACGGCATCTGCGAGCTGTGTCAGGGCGACATCGGCATCGAACGGCTCGAGGTTCGTCCCGCGGCGCGCACCTGCATCAGCTGCGCGTCGCGCAGGCGCTGAGCCGACATCGGACGCCTTCAGCTCGTCGTGGCGGGGGCGTTGACGGTTGGGCGCGGTTGTCGGTGGTGCGCTCTAGCGTGGCAGGAACGGCGTGGGGCCTGGTGATTTCGGAGGTTTCCTGTGCCTGTTGCCATACCTGCTCGAACGAATGCCCCGGTTCTGACTGATCCGGTTGTTGGTGGGGCCTTGGCCGATCCTGTTGAGCCTGAGCCTGAGCTTGAGCCTGCGTCGGAGCCGGAGCCGGACGCTGGGGACAGTGACAAGGCCCGGCTCGACGCGATGCCGCTCGGTGAGCTTGAGGCTGAGATCGCCACCCTGGCTGCTCACCTTGCGGCGGCTACCTGCCAGTTCCTCACGTTGCTCGCCGAATTCGACCTGCGGGAAGGGTGGGGCGGGGCGGGGATGCGCTCGTGTGCCCACTGGCTGTCCTGGCGTTGCGGGATGAGCCTGTCCACCGCCCGTGAGCACCTGCGGGTGGCACATGCGTTGCGGGTGTTGCCAGTCGCGACCGCCGCGTTCGCAGCTGGACGGCTCAGTTATGCCAAAGCCCGGGCCATCACACGGGTCGCGGCGCCAGACACGGAGTCGGATCTGGTGGGTATCGCCCTGAACTCGCCGGCCGCACAGCTGGATCGGTTGGTGGCTGGGCTGCGTCGCGCTGAGAGCTCGGCCGAAGAGACGCAGGCGGCGGATCGAGCCCAGCACCAACATCATTGGGACGACGATGGCACCCTCGTGGTCCGGGTGCGGTTGAGCGCCGAGGACGGCGCCACCTACCTGGCTGCATTGCACGCCACCCGTGAAGCACTGGACGAGCGCAACTCTCCCGCGGGAGAGTCCCTGGACGAGCGCAACTCTCCCGCGGGAGAGTTGCCGGGCCCAGGGGCGGGGCCGGCGGACGGCGTGGGTCCGGTGGACGGCGTGGCGCCGGTGACGATGGTCGAGGCGTTCGTCGCTATGGCCGAAACTGCACTTGAGCACCGCCCTGGGCTTGGCCCGTCCGGACGACGCGCGGAGGTCGTCGTCCATGTGGACGTCGATGTGCTGACCACACCGGAGACGCAAGATCTGACCACACCGGAGACGCAAGACGCGGGTGCGGAGCAGGCCACGGCTGCCGGTCTGCGCACCTGCCGTGTACAGGACGGGCCCGGCATCACTGCCCGGGTGGCACGCGAGCTGGCCTGCGACGGTGGTCTGGTTCTCGCCGTCCGCGGCGGCCAGCATCGTGAGGAGAAATGCGGCGGCCGCCCGGTGTTCGGCCGCCAGGTGTTCGGTGGCCAAGTACTCGGGGGCCAGGTACTCGACATCGGCCGTCGAACGAGGCGTCCGAACGCGGCAATCATGCGGGCCCTGTGGATCCGCGATCAGGGGTGCGTCCACCCCGGATGCGGGCGCCGGCGGCGGCTGCATGCCCATCACGTCCGGCATTGGGCGCACGGGGGATTGACTGCTTTGCACAATCTCGTTCTGCTCTGCGGTTTCCACCATCGAGCAGTGCATCGCGGCGAGATCGCGATCGAGCTGCGGGCCGGACAGGCGCCCATGGTCACGTCTGGCGGCGCCCAGCTCGCGCTCGCACCCCCGGCGCAGGGCCGCGCTGAGGCGATCCGCAGCGCCCACGACGCGGTTATCAACGCGGAGACCACCACGCCGACGGACTGGCTCGGTGACCCCCTTCGCTTGGGTTACGCGGTCACGGCCATGCTCGATGCCTGGTCGACGCAGAGTCGCCAGCCGGCGCAGTGGGGGGACAGTCGGCGGGGCTGGTCCCACGTCCAACGTAGGGTCCGCCACCGGGACTGAACCACCAGGCCCCGAAGTGAGCGTTGGCAACTGAACCGACCGGTCAGATCCGTCGGCCAACAGCTCCGGTCAGAATGCCCCGGCGTACGCGAGGTATCCGAAGTATTTGCCAGGCGAGGAGGGGCTGGCGGCGAACCCGTAGGCAGGCGGCTGGGCGGCCGCGTCAGCGAGCAACTTGGCCTTGACCTGCGCGGGAGAGGACCCGCACTGACCGGCGTCGATGCACAGGACGGCGGTACCGCTCACGTGCGGCGTGGCCATGCTGGTGCCGGAGATGGTCTTGAAGCCACCGCCCTTCCAGGTGGAGTTGATGCACACCCCCGGGGCGGCGATCGTGTGCGCCTGGTCGGCGGCCTCGACGGCCCAGTTGGAGAAGCTCGCCGGCACGTCGTAACCCTCGCTGGTGCGGCAGGCTGGCGCACCGCCAAGCGCGCCCGGCTTCCCGTCGCTGTCGGACATGGCCGTGACGGTGAGTACCTCGTCGTACGCGGCCGGGACGAACCCGGCGAGATCCTTGGCGTCGTTGCCTGCGGCCACGACGTAGGTGGTGCCAGCGGCCACCGATGTGCAGATGGCGGTGTGCAGCGCGTCGTTCGCGGGGTTGTTGCAGTTCGCGTCGCTAGGGCTGTCGGATCCCGCGCCGCCCAGGCTCATGCTCGCGACCGCGATCCCGGTGGTGGCGGCGTTGCCCCTGACCCAGTCGATGCCGCAGATCACGGACGACCACGAACCAGAGCCACGGTTGTCCAGCACCCGCACCGAGTAGATCGGCACGCCCGGGGCCACGCCGACGACACCGAGAGCGTCGTTCTTGGCCCCGATGGTGCCGGCGACGTGGGTGCCGTGGCCGTTACCGTCGTTGTAGCTGGTGCCGGTGGAACAGTTCTTGCCGCCGACGACGTTCAGGTCGGTGTGCGGCCCGGAGCCGGTGTCGATGACGGCGACCGCAGGCCCGGTGAGCCCGGCAGCGAACGGCTGCGCCTGGTCGGCGTCGATGCGGTCGACGCCTGTGGGCATTGCCTGCGGTGCGCTGGAGCCGCCGCCCGGCTTGCCGACAGCCTGGACCGGGCGGTCCTGCGAGACGAACGCCACCCGCGGGTCGCCTCGGACCTGATCGAGTCGGCCAGCTGGAACGGTCGCCGCGTAGCCCCTCAGCACGTGCCGGTAGACGAAGCCCACCGTTGCGCCGTACGAGCGGGAGTGCTCCCGGGCAACCGCGCCGGGGTCGGCAACGGAATCCTTCAGGACGACGATGTAGTGCCCAGGCGCCTGATCGCTGGCCTGAGCGGGGGCGAGGGTGACAAGGCTGAGCGCAACCGCCGCGAGGAGGGCCAGCATGGCAACGAGCCGATGAACCATGGGGACCTCCTGAGGGGGACGACGTCCCTCGTCAAGGTAAAGGCTGACCCAACAACGGGTCAATGGGCCGAACGGTCAATCCGACGGCGGTCCAGACGCGTCGGTGCGACTCAGGGCGCGGTGAGGGCGAGCAGCCGGTCCTCGAGGTGTTCGAAGATGCCGAGGTGGCCCTCGCCGGTGGCCTCGATGAGGTGGGCGTGGGGGAGGTGGTCGCGCAACCACCGTCCATGGGCGAGCGGGACGAAGCGGTCCTCGGCGCCGTACCACAGCAAGACGGGGCACGCGAGGGTCGTGACGTCCACGTCCCACGGGCCCACCCACGAGACGTTGTCCCATCCGGCGCCCATCGCACCCTGGCGCAGCGACTCGCGCATGGACGCGCTGAAGGCTGCGGCGAGCCGCTCGTCGGCGAGCAGCCGCTGGTCGGTTCGGGACATGTGGTCGGCGAATGCCGCCACGATCTGCGCCGGGGCTAGTTCGAAGGTCGGGATCAGCGGCTCGAACCCGCTCGCGAAGGCGCGAGCGACGGCGTCCAGGGCGTCGTGGGGGAGCATGGCGTAGGCGGTGCGGTCGTTCTCGTCCAGCTGGTCGAGCGACCCTGGAACCAGGCCGAACGGGCCTGGAGCGCTTGCGACGCCGACCCGCGGCACGCGATCACCGAGGACCGCTGCGCTGGCCAGGGCGAACGGGCCCCCACCCGACTGGCCCAGCGTCGCGAACCGGTCACACCCCAGCTGGTCGGCGACGGCCTGCGCGTCGAGCGCGACCGAGTGCAGACTGAAGGGGGCCGGCGTCGAGCCTCCGTAGCCGGGGCGGTCGAAGCAGACCAACCGGACGCCGTGCTCGCGCGCCCACTGCTCGCCGAAGGTCAGGTCGAGCCGCGAGCTGGGTGTGCCGTGGAAGTACATGACGACTCGGCCGTCGGGGGCGCCACCGTCGCGGACCCGAAGCACCCGCCCGGCGCGCCGTAGGTCGATCTCGCCCATGGCCGGGAGGGTACTCGGGCCGAGCCCGCGGCGGCGGAGTGCTACAGCTGGACCCCGCGGGTGAGCGCGCCGTCGACGACCAGGTTCGTGCCGGTGGTGAAGCTGGACGCGGGGCTGGCGAGAAAGACGATCGCTCGTGCCATCTCCTGCGGTGTCCCCATGCGCCCGGTGGGGTTCAACGCCAGCGCGGTCTCGTACAGCTCGGGGTTGCCCGTCTTGATCGAGTCCCACACACCGCCCGCGAAGAACGTGTTGCCCGGGGAGACGCTGTTGGCCCGCACGCCCTGGCCTGCCAGCTGAAACGCCAGCCCCTGCGTGTAGTGCACGAGCGCGGCCTTGAAGGTGCCGTAGGGCCCTGCGGCGAAGTCGATCTCGCGAGCGGAGACGCTGGACACCGTCACGATCGAGCCGACACCGCTGGCCCGCAGGTGCTCCAGCGCCGCGTCCACCAGCTGCACGGTCCCCATCAGGTCCACGGCGTACGACGTCGCCCAGTTCTCGGGTGTGTCCTCGATCGCCAGCGCGCTGACGTTGGAGACCACGATGTCGATGCCGCCCAGCCGTTGGGCGCTCGCGTTCACCCACGCACGGATCCCCGCAGCGTCGGCGACGTCCAGGACGGTGCCGACCGCGGTGGCGCCGTCCGTGCTCAGCTCGGACGTCGTGGCCTCGACCTCGGCGCCGTCGCGGGCGCAGAAGGCCACGGCGGCACCCTCGGCCAGGAACGTCTCGACGACGGCGCGGCCGATGCCGCGGGTGCCGCCGGTCACCAGGATCCGTCGTCCGGCCAGCTGCAGGTCCATCTGATGTGCCTTTCGTGACTCAGTGCGGGGAATGGCTCAGTGCGGGGACTGGCTCAGTGCGGGGACTAGCTCAGTGCGGGGACTAGCTCAGTGCAGGGACGCCGCGCGGGCGCGCAGGTCGCGGTGCAGACCGTCGAACGCCTCGGCGGGGGGCAGTAGGGACTTGGGGGCCTTGACCACCACGCTGTAGTTGGCGTCCACGACGTTGGCGATCGGCGCCTTGGTGATCTGGGAGAGCAGCTGGTAGGCGTCCATCGTGTGCAGCCCGTACAGCTGCTCGAACCAGCGCACGAGCTCGACCTGGCCGATCCGCCAGGCGTCCTCCAGCGGGCGGCTGGACCCGACGGCCATCCAGTGCTCGTCGTCCTCCAGGCGTGGCCACAGGGGGGCGCCACCCTTGATCAGCTCCACGATGAGGGTGGTGTTCATGGCCCCTTCGACCGCGGTGCCGCATGCCTCACCCTCGCCCTGGCGGTAGTGACCGTCGCCGATCGAGAACAGCGCGCCCTCGACGTTGACTCCCAGGTAGCACGTGCTGCCGGCCCGCATCTGCGGGCTGTCCATGTTGCCCCCGAAACGCTCGGGGACCAGGGCGCTACGCACCTCGTTCCCGGCCGGGGCCACCCCGACGGTGCCGAGCATGGGTTCCAGCGGCAGCTCGATGACGTGCTCGCTGTGCCGCGCGGCGAACGCGACGGTCCGTCTGGCGCTGTCGACGTCGTAGATCCAGGTCAGGTCGGGCAGCGCCGGCTGCAAGGTGGCGGTGCGGTCGGTGCTGGTCAGGCCGCCGAAGAACGGGATCGTCGCGGAGGCCCCGAAGTCCCTCGCGGGTTCGACGCTGACGAAGTGCAACGCCAGGGTGTCGCCCGGTTCGGCGCCCACGACGTAGAAGGGCCCGGTCTGCGGGTTGATGTAGCGCAGGTCGACCTTCTCGCTGGACAGGTCGGCGATGCTGCGCAGCGCGCCGCAGAAGGCGTCCTCGGACCACAGTCGCAGGGCGGTGCCCGGTTCGACCCGCAGGACCGGGGCGGCGCCTCCGAACGTGTAGGCGAACTGCTCGAAGGTGGGGCTGAACTCCACGACGTCCATGGCGGGGATGCTAGGGCCTGCGCGGTCGGCTCGGGAAGGACGGGCCGATCACAGCCCGGGTGCCCCGTACACGGCGAACCACCGGCCCAGATCGGGTTCGACGCGAAGGTCGCTGCCCAGCGCCGCCTGGGCCTGCAGCTCCAGGGCGTTGTCACGCCGCTGCGCAGCGGTAGGGGCGAACGGGTACCAGGTGCCACGCTTGTACAGATAGATTAGGCCGAGGGGTCGGGCGCCGTCGGTGAAGGCCACCGACGTGCACAGCAGGGACGCCCCGAAACCGCCGTCCTGCAGGCTGGAGTTGACCGCGTGCAGGTCGGTGACCAGGCCTTCGAGGTCGTCTGGCGTGCTCTGGCGAACCAGCCAGGTGAACCCGAAGCTGTCGACCTGCCGGGTGTATTTGCCGGTGTCCAAGGCGAGCAGCTGGTCGATCTGCTCGCTGAGGTCGGTGAAGGCGCTGCCCTCGGCGGCCTTGAAGCAGACCGCCCCGGTGCCGGTCGGCGCGAACGAGGTCGCCGCCTGCAAGGTGACGGCGGCAGCGGGCAGGGCGAAGAGCTGGTCCAGGCTGGGCGGCACCGGTTTCGAGCGGCCCAGCAGCGCGTCCAGGAACCCCACCGGCTTACGCCGCCTGGCCCAGCTGGCGCGAGATCTGGGCCATCTGGGCCAGGCGCCGCTCCAGGGTGGGATGGGTCGAGAAGATGCTGGACAGGCTGAAACCGTTGGCCAGGGCGGGAGTGAAGAAGAACGCGTTGAACGGCTCGGCGTGGCGCAGGTCCTGGGTGGGGATCCGCGACATCTCCCCGTTGAGCTTGGTCAGGGCCGCCGCGAGCATCGACGGACGTCCGGTCAGGAGGGCGCCAGCCCGGTCGGCCGCCAGCTCGCGGTACCGCGACAGGCCGCGGACCAGCAGGAACGACAAGGCGTACACGACCGCGGACACTGCCACGACGAGCAGGACGACGTACGCCGTGTTGTCCTGACCACGACCGCGGCGCCCGCCGCCGAACCCGCCACCGGACATCCCGGCGTACAGGCCGAAGCGGGTGATCAGGCCGGCCAGCACCCCGAGGAACGAGGCGATCGTCATGACCGCGACGTCCCGGTGGGCCACGTGGGACAGCTCGTGGGCCAGGACCGCCTCCAGCTCCTCGGCGTCCAGGCGGCGCAGCAGCCCCGTGGTGACGCACACCACCGCCCGGCTGGGGTTGCGCCCGGTCGCGAAGGCGTTCGGGACGTCGGTGTCGGCCAGCGCCACCGCCGGCTTCGGGACGTCGGCCAGCGCGCAGAGCCGGTCGATCGCCCCGTGCAGCGCCGGTTGCTCGGCCGCGGTGACGACCCGGCCGCCCATCGCGTACAACGCGATCCGGTCACTGAACCAGTACTGGGCGAACAGGACCGCTGCGGCAACGCCGACCGCCAGGAAGGCGCTCTTGATCAGTGCGATGAGCACCGCGACGAAGACGACGTAGAGCAGACCGAGCAGGAAGACGGTCGCCGCCATGCGCACCGTCAGGCCGCGGTCGGGGGCGAACCGGCTCCTCACCGGGTCATCCTGGGATCAGCCCCTGGTCGCCGAGCAGCTCGTGGATCTGCGCCAGGTCGATGTCCGCGGCGGGCAGCACGGCCTCGGATGGCACGAGCACGTCGTCCGCCAGCCGCACGCCGAGCTCGCGGGCCCGGTCGAGCAGGCTGGCGAGCGCGGCACGGAAGGCGGGTTCGTCGTCCGCGGCGATGGCTGCCTCGAGCAGGGTGTCGAGCTGGTTCAGCTCGTCGACCCCGGCGTCGGGGACCTCGAACTGGCCCTCGCCCATGATCCGGATGATCACTGCTGCGGCCCCTTCTCGGTGTGCTCGATGGCTGCCGGTGCGGCGCCAGGCGGCAACGCGGACTTGAGCTTGGCCAGCTCCAGCTCGACGGTGGAGCTGGAGGAGATGCGGTCCAGCTCGCCCTGGATGTCGTCCCTGCCCGTGCCGCTGGCGTCCTCGAGCGCACCCGAGGCCAGCAGCTCGTCGATGGCCCCGGCGCGGGCCTGCATCTGCGCGGTCTTGTCCTCGGCGCGCTGCATTGCCAGGCCGACGTCGCCCATCTCTTCGCTGAGACCGGAGAACGCCTCACCGATCTTGGTCTGGGCCTCGGCGGCGCTGTAGGTGGCCTTCATCGTTTCCTTGCGCGTGCGGAACGCGTCGACCTTGGCCTGCAGCCGCCCCGAGGCCAGGGTGAGCTTCTCTTCCTGGGCCCGCAGGGCCGCGTGCTGCGAAGCCAGCTCGGTCAGCTGTTGCTGGGCTGCCGCGCGGCGGGTCAGCGCCTCGCGGGCAAGGTCCTCGCGGTTCGCGCTCATCGCCTGCGCCGCCTGCTGCTGCAGCTTGTCGGCCGCGGCGTTGAGCTGTTGGGCCTGCAGCTCCAGCCGCTTGCGGCTGGTCGCCACATCCGCCACGCCGCGACGCACCTGCTGCAGCATCTGCAGCTGCTTGTCGTAGGAGTAGTCCAGGACCTCGCGCGGGTCTTCGGCCTTGTCCATGGCGCGGGAGGCCTTGGCCTTGAAGATCATCGCCAACCGGCTGCTCAGGCTCATCGCTGTTCCTTGCGCTCGCATACGCCTATGGGACCGATCACGGCGCCAGCCTAACCCGATCGACCAGGCGGGCGAGCGCCATCGCGTCGGCTGGGGCGCGGACCTTCAGGTCGTTGTCGAAGTACACGAACACCTCGCGGGCTCGCACAGGTGCGTCCGGCGCCACGGTCCTTCCCTCGTGAGGGGTCAGACCATTGCGCCACAACGAAATGCGCTGAGCCCAGGCATTCAGTGCCGATTCGTCGTAACCACTGGCGTAGAGCTCCTCGGCGCCGTGCAGCCGCAGGTAGACGATGTCGGCAGTGACGTCGTCCAGCTCGGGCCAGCGCTGCCCGGCGTCCGCGCGCACCAGGGCGACGTCGTACGCGCGGAGCAGCTCGACCAGCTCAGTTCCGGCGAAGCTGGGGTGGCGCACCTCGAGCGCATGGCGCAGCGGCTGGTCGCTCACCGCGACCGTCAGAGCCCGGTCCTCGAGCCGCGCATCATGCTCGCGGGCCAGCTCGGCGGCGGCGGCGCTCGTGCGCGGGAGCTGGGCAAGAAACGCTTCGACCCGCTCGTCGAACGCGAGCGTCGGTGGCAGCTGCCACAGGATCGGTCCCAGCTTGGCGCCCAGCGCCAACGGACCGGAGGCAAAGAAGTTCGCGAGGGCGGTGCGCGCGTCCAGCAGCCGCTTCATATGGGTGATGAAGCGCGGTCCCTTGAGGGCGAACACGAACCCGGGTGGCGTCTCGTCGTGCCAGCGCTGGTAGGACGAAGGGCGCTGCAGGGAGTAGAACGACCCGTTGACCTCGATGCTCGTCAGCTGCGTGGCCGCGTAGCCGAGCTCGTCCCGGTGGCGCAGGCCAGGGGGGTAGAACACGCCGCGCCACGGCGCGTACGTCCAGCCGGAGATGCCGATCCGCACCGCCCCTGGGTCCACGAACTCCTCCGTCACCACCCCTGTCGCGCCTGTCGGTGCCGCATGGCAGGGTCAGACTATGAGCAAAGACGACTCTGGCGAGAGCTATGACATCGAGGGCGCCGGCACCTACAGCGTGGACGACGAAGACCAGCTGCAACGCGACGACACCCTGGTCGACCGCGGTGTCGACGACGTGCTGGACGAGGGCTACTCCCCGCCGGATCGTCCGCCGGCCGCAGCCGCGTTCGGCACCACGGCCGCCGAGCAGGCTCAAGGTGAGACGCTCGCGATGCGGATGGCCCAAGAAGAACCCGACCCGAACCTGGCCTTCGACGACCCGCTGGCTGAGCCAATTGGCGGGGCGGACCAGGACGAGACGGACCAGGGGGACGACGCAGACGCCGACGAGTTCCTGGACGGGCGCGAGGTGGGCGACGAGCGGGCCGGGCGGCTGGTCGCGCCGGATGAAGGGGCGCACGAAGACACCGAGAAGGACCTCGTGGCCGGTGATGTCGGGATCGACTCAGGTGCGGCCAGCGCCGAAGAGGCGGCCATGCACGTGATCGACGAGGAGGACGTCTAGCGCAGGCCAGCTGCGGCTGCCGGCGTCACTGGAATCTCGTGGGGGCAATGGTTGTTGGCCTCGCCGGCAGGAGCATGCCGCGCCAGCCGACGTACAGACGGCCAGCCGGCATATTGACCGCGGTGACGTATAGACGGCGCTGACGTATAGACGGCGGTGACCAAGTCGAGAGGCGAGATGACGAGCATCAAAGCGCAAACGTCGAGCAGCACGGCGGACACTGGTCTGGGCTTTCGCTCCGAGCGGGGGCCGGTACTCATCGCCCTGATGCTGTCCATGGCGCTGGTCGCCCTCGACAGCACGATCATGGCGACGGCGGTGCCCTCCGTGGTCAAGGACCTCGGAGGCTTCTCCAGCTTCCCGTGGCTGTTCTCGGTGTACCTGCTGGCGCAGGCCGTATCGGTGCCGATCTACGGAAAGCTCGCGGACATGGTGGGGCGCAAGCCGGTCATCCTGGTCGGCGTCGGGCTCTTCCTGCTCGGTTCGGTGCTGTGCGGTCTGGCCTGGAGCCTGCCCGCGCTGATCCTCTTCCGGGCGGTGCAGGGTCTGGGTGCCGGCGCCGTCCTACCGATCGCGATGACCATCGTGGGCGACCTGTACTCGGTGCAGGAGCGCGCGCGGGTCCAGGGCTATCTCGCCAGCGTGTGGGCGGCATCCTCTGTGGTCGGTCCCGCACTGGGCGGGGTGTTCTCCCAGTACGCCAGCTGGCGCTGGATCTTCTTCGTCAACGTGCCGGTTGGGGCCTTGGCGGTATGGATGCTCGTGCGCCGATTCAACGAGACGGTGACGCGACGCCGGCACGAGATCGACTACACCGGTGCGGGGCTGCTGGCCGCCGGCTGCACCCTGGTGATCCTTGCCCTGCTCGAGGGCGGTCAGGCGTGGGCCTGGAGGTCGGTGCCCGGGCTCGCTGTGCCGCTGGCCGGACTGGCGCTGCTGGTCCTGTTCGGGTTCGTCGAGCGCCGGGCGGCAGAGCCCGTCCTACCCACCTGGTTGCTGCAACGACGTGTGCTGGCCGGTAGCAGCGCCGTCGGGCTCGGTGTCGGCGCCATCCTCATCGGCCTGAGCTCCTACGTGCCGACCTACGTCCAGGGAGTACTCGGCACCGGACCGCTGGTCGCCGGGTTCGCGGTCGCCGCTCTGACCATCGGCTGGCCCCTTGCTGCCTCGCTGGCCGGACGGGTCTACCTACGGATCGGTTTTCGCGACACCGCGGTGATCGGCGTGTCGGTGGTCATCCTCGGGGCCGGGGGGATGCTCTGGCTGGGCGAACGTTCGCCCGTCTGGCAGGTGGCAGCCGCTTGCTTCGTCATCGGGGTGGGGATGGGGCTGAGCGCGGTCCCGACGCTGGTGGCGGCGCAGTCCGCCGTCGGGTGGCAGGAGCGCGGGGTGGTCACCGCCACCAACATGTTCAGCCGCTCGATCGGCAGCGCGCTGGGCGTGGCCATTTTCGGCGCGATCGCCAACGCCACCCTGAGCGCCCAGCTGGCCAAGGCTCCGGCGAGCGCGCGTGCCGGCTTGCCACAGGGTGCCGACGCGGCGGCGTCCGTCCTCGGCCATGGCCAGGGGCACAGCCCGGCGGTGATCTCACTGGTGCGTGCGGCACTCTCGCAGGCCAGCCATCTGGTGTTCGTCGCCCTGCTGGTCACGGCCGTCCTGACCGCCGCCGCCCTGATGCTCATGCCGCGGCGCACCGAAACGGTTCAGTGAGCCTGCGAGGGCTCAAGGTGACAGTTCGATCCGTCGATGCTCGCGGAGGGGCCGGATTGGTCCGGTCCGGCGACACGAACGGAGACGTGGTACGTGCGTCGGCGAGGGATCGTGGCCATGGTGATCGGGGCCATGCTGCTGAGCGGTTGCCTGGTGGGCTCGTTGTTGACCGTGCGCCAGCAGCAGCGTGCCCAGGCGATGCTGGACGAGCAGCTCGTGCACGTGGCAGCAGAGCGCGCAGCCGCCGTCGAGGCCTACTTCGAGCGGGCTCGGGCCGTCACTTTGGTGACCAGTCACAACCCGGCGTTCGCGCAGTTCTACCTCGACCGCCGTCCGGCGCTGGTTAAGCGGCTCGCTCGCACTGCCGCGGTCCAACAGGTCCAGTCGGCCCTGGACTATCTCGAGGTGCTGTATCCGGCCAGCATCGGTGAGGCGTGCTTCATCGACCTGTCCGGCACCGAGAACGCTCGCGTGGTCCACGGTCGCGCCGCGCCAGCGGCTGAGCTGTCGACCGACGAACGGAGCAACCCGTTCTTTTGGCCGACCCTCGCCCAGCCGGTGGGGACCGTCTACCAGGCTCGGCCTTATCGTTCGCCGGACACGGGGGACATGGTCGTGTCCAACTCCACGCTCGTCGCCGGTGCGAACGGGCGTCCGCTGGCGATCGTGCACTTCGAGGTCACCATGGACAGCTTCCGTCAGTTGCTGATGGCGAGCTCGAGTGCCCGCACCGGCGTCGACCTCGTCGAGTCCACAACCGGTGCCGTGGTCAGCGAGGGTGCGAACCAGCCGCATCCCCGCGATGCCAGCGGCGCGAGGGACGTGGTCGTCGACATCGGCGGCAACGCCCGGGCGACCGGCCTGGCTTGGTCCGGGGGCCAACGCATCGCCTTCCACCGGGTGCACAGCCGTCCCGGAAACGCGAACCGTTGGTACGTGGTCGCCCACGGCGAGTCGGTGCCTGTTGCGCCCCTTCCCTTGCTCGTCTTGCTGGGCCTGTTCGGCCCGCTCGCCATCTGGCTGATCCTGCTGGCGGTGCACTACATGCGCGCCGAACGCCGCAATCTGCAGCAGGCGGCTGTGACTGACGACTTGACCCAGCTGCCGAATCGAACTCACCTGAACCAACGAGTCAGCGCGGCGCTGCAGGCGATGGGCAACGATCACAAGAGCCGGGTGCTGATGCTCATCGACCTGGACGACTTCAAGGAGGTCAACGACACGCTCGGTCACTCCCGCGGGGACGAGCTGCTGCGCGAGGTGGCCGAGCGACTACGTGAGACGCTGCGAGCGACGGATACCCTGGTGCGCCTGGGTGGGGACGAGTTCGCGGTCCTGCTGGACGGACCGGCGGGCGCCGAGGAGGCCGCCCAGGCCGCGGCACGGATCGGCGCCGGACTGCAACGTCCGTTCACTGGCGGCCCCATGCAGCTGCAGGTCAGAGCCAGTATCGGCACGGCGATCGCCCCGCAGCACGGGACCGACCTGCTCACCTTGCTGCAGCGGGCTGACGTGGCGATGTACCAAGCCAAGCGGGCCGGCACCGGCCACTGCGTGTACGCCGCCGAGCGGGACACGCACTCGACGCGCAAGCTGGCGCTGGCGGGCTCGCTGCGCGGCGCCATCGAGCGGCGCGAGATCGTCCCGTTCTTCCAGCCGCTCGTGGATGCCCAGACCGGGGAAGTCGTCGCGGCTGAAGCCCTGGCCCGGTGGGAGCACCCCGAGCTCGGCCTGCTGGGCCCGACGGAGTTCATCCCACTTGCCGAAGAGACCGGGCTGATCCACGAGCTCACCATGTCGATGTTGGACCAGTCGCTGCGCCAGTGCCGACTCTGGCAGGACCGCGGGGAGAACCTGTGCGTGTCGGTCAACTTCTCCGCCACGGACCTGGTCGACCTGGGTGTCTTTGGGCGCGTCACCAAGGCGCTGGCGCAGCATGGGGTTGCGGCAGCCAAGCTCACCGTCGAGATCACCGAGACGGGGCTGTTCAGCGACCGTAACCGGGCCATGCGGATCATCGGTCAGCTGGCCGCTGCAGGCGTGCAGGTCGCGCTCGACGATTTCGGCACGGGGTACGCCACGCTGTCGGTACTACGCGAGTACCCGATCGACGTCGTCAAGATCGACCGCTCGTTCGTCCATCGGATGCTGAGCGACCCGGCCGACGCCGTGATCGTGCGTGCCACGCTGGACCTCGCCAGCAGTCTGGGCCTGCGCAGCGTCGCCGAGGGCGTGGAAGACCAAGAGGTCCTGCTGGGTCTGCGCGCTGCGGGGTGCAGCCTGATCCAGGGGTACTACTACACACCTCCGCTGCCTGCGCAGGAGTTCGACCACTGGCTCGTCGGCTACCGCGCGCAGCTCACTTCTGCTGCAACCTAAGGTGGGCGCCATGTCTCGTCCGATCGCCGTGGTCACCGGCGCCAGCAGTGGGATCGGGGCCGCCACCGCGCTGCGCCTGGCGGCTGAGGGTTTTGACGTCGTTGCCGCCGCGCGCCGCGGGGAGCGCCTGCAGGAGCTGGCCGAGCAGAGCGCGCACGTGCGGCCGGTCGTCACCGACGTCACCGATGAGGCGTCGGTCCGCTCGATGGCCGCCGGCCTGGACGACGTCGCCGTGCTGGTCGCCAACGCGGGCGGCGCCTACGGTGTCGACCCCGTCGAGGCGGCCGACGTCCAGGACTGGCAGCGCATGTACGACGTCAACGTGCTGGGCGTGCTGCGCTGCGTCCAGGCGTTGCTGCCCGCGCTGGAGGCCGGCGACGGAGGTCAGATCATCATCACCGGGTCGATCGCGGGGCACCTGGTGTACGAGGGCGGCGGGGGCTACACCGCCGCCAAGCACGCCGCGTCCGCGCTTGCCCAGACGCTACGGCTGGAGCTGAACGGACGCCCCGTGCGGGTCAGCGAGATCGCTCCCGGCATGGTGCGCACACCGGAGTTCTCGCTGGTCCGCCTGGGCGGTGACCAGGCCGGCGCGGATGCCGTATATGCCGGGGTGGACGCGCCCTTGACCGCACAGGACGTCGCGGACTGCATCGCCTGGACCGCCACGCGTCCCGCCCACGTGAACATCGACCTGCTGGTCGTCAAACCGATCGCCCAGGCCGCTCCCCATAAGGTGCACCGCCGCGCGACCTGACCGGGCGGTGCAGATCGAAGACTTCGCCCAGGGCGCCCCACTGCGCCCGGCCGAGCCGGGCGGCCGGGTCGAGTAGCCGGACGTCGGGTAGCCCGTCCTCGGCGAGGAAGCGCCGGTCGACCGACAGGTGCACCACCCGGCCGAACACGACCGTGCTGCGCCCGAAGGTGTGCTCGCCTTCGGCGACGCATTCGATCGCCACGGCGCACTGTGCGACCCGCGGGACCGCGACGACCGCGCTGTCGTGCGGTGTCAGGCCGGCCATCGCCAGCTCGTCCACCTCGGGTGGAACGCTGGCGCTCGTGGCGTTGATCTGCTCGGCCAGGCGGCGGTGGGCGAAGTTCACGACGAACTGCCCGGTCGCGCGTACGTTGCGCAGGCTGTCCTTGGTGCCGATCGAGGTGAACGAGACGACCGGTGGTTCGGCCGAGGCGACGGTGAAGAACGAGTGGGGGGCGAGGTTCACCACGCCGTCGGCCGACACCGTGCTCACCCAGGCGATCGGTCGGGGTACGACGATCGCCGTCAACCAGGGGTACGTCGACCCGGCGGCCAGGTCAGCGACGTGCAGGTGCAGACGCTCGTCATCCGCAAGCTCGCCGGCAGCAGGCGTTGGAGGGTCGAGGACACCAGGCACCCGCGCCACCCTAGGTGGATCCGGTGCCGGGCTCATAGGGTGGGGCGGTGCCACCTTCGCCGCCGGACGTCGTGCTGCACCGGGCCGCGCGCTTGGAGGACGCCCTCAACCGAACGGCCGCCCGGGTGCTGCACCGGCGCGGGTGGCGCCCGCGGGTCATCGCCTACACCGGGTATGGCACGCCGCAGTGGGTGCGCGTGCTGGCTCGGGTGCTGCTGGCACCGCCCGGCGTCGCCGACCGCAGCACGGTGGCCATGCGGGGGTGGCGGCACTTCGTCAGCGCCAAGGTCGGCGGCGTCCCGTTACGGGTGCAGGTGGGCGAGCAGGCGCAGATGGTGGAGAGCGGCCGCGGTGGTTACGTCGACGTCGTGTTGCCCGCGCAGCTCGCGCCGGGATGGTCGCAGGTCACCGTGACGATCACCGGGGACGGCGACTCCGATGCCGTTCAGGCGCCCGTGCGGATCGTCGGCCCCGACGAGCGCCTCGGGATCATCAGCGACATCGACGACACCGTGCTGATGACGGCGTTGCCACGTCCGCTGCTCGCGTTCTGGAACACGTTCGTGCGCCACGAGGAGTCCCGCAAACCGGTGCCTGGCATGGCCGAGCTGTTCCGCACCCTGCGGGCCGCAGACCCGGACGCCTTCGTCGTCTACGTCTCGACCGGCGCCTGGAACGTCGCGCCGGCCCTGCGCCGCTTCATGCGCCGGCTCGGGTTCCCCGAGGGGCCGCTGCTGCTGACCGACTGGGGGCCGACCCCCGAGGGGTGGTTCCGCTCCGGTCAGGACCACAAGCGCGCCACCTTGCGTCGGCTCGTCGACGAGTTCCCACAGCTGCGGTGGGTGCTGGTCGGGGACGACGGCCAGCACGACCCCGCGCTGTACGACGAGATCGTGTGGGCGCGACCCGGCGACGTGCGGATGGTCGCGGTGCGCCAGCTGGCCGCAGCCGAGCAGGTGCTGACGCACGGACTGCCCGTGCCGTTGCCCAGCGCCCGTGAACCCGACGTGCACCAAGGCGACGCGCACCAGGTCGATGTGCAGCGGGCGGGTGACTCGGTGCCGCGGGTGCGCGGAGCGAACGGCCATGCTTTGCTGGCGGAGCTTCGTCGGATCGGGCTGCTGGACGACGACACGCTGCGCCCCTGAGCGCCACCACACGCACGAAGGGCCCGTCCGTGGACGGGGCCCTTCGTCACCGGCGTGCCGGTGGGTAGATCAGATGGGGCGGACGTTCTCGGCCTGGGGGCCCTTGGGGCCCTGCGTCACGTCGAACTCGACGCGCTGGTTCTCGTCGAGCGAACGGTAGCCGTCCGTCGCGATGGCCGAGTAGTGCACGAAGACGTCAGCGCCGCCGCCGTCCTGAGCAATGAAGCCGAAGCCCTTCTCGGCGTTGAACCACTTGACTGCGCCCTGGGACATGGATCCTCCTGATGTGGTGCGGGACGGACCGGCCGTGTGCCGGTCCGGGCTGCCGCGGTGTTCGACGTCCCACCGAGGAGGGCCAAAGGCCCCACAACGAGAAGACGTCCACGGACGTTGGTCCGCGGACGTCGTGACAACGATCGAGGAACTGCAACTGCAACCGGCGAGAACGCTATCACGCCTGCGCCCGGGTGGCGGCCAACAGGGCGGCCCCGGTTACGGCCAGCGCGAATCCGGCCACGGCGAGCGGCACGGTCCCTGCCGCCGGCCGGTCGCCGAGGGCGATAACGCCGACGAGGCTGGGCAGCACGGTCTCGATCACGACCAGCGGGGCCATCACCTGCGCCACCGGCGCGTGTTCCAGGGCGCGCAGCAGGCACAGGAACGCCGCGCCACCGCCCACCAGGCCCGCCCAGGCGGTCGGCGAGCCCACCAGGGTGCCCTGGTGCAGGTCGGGAATGGTCCGTGCCGACAGGGCGAACACCGAGAAGCCGATGCCGCCCCACACGGCGAGCCAGCGTCCCGAGGTGTCCGGACGGGCCAGGTCGCCCACCAGCGCGAGGGCCGTGAGGGCCGCCCCGACTACCAGGGTCAGCACGAGGCCGCCCGACGCCCGTACGCCGGTCTCGGGCGTGGCCGCTGCGCCCACCAGCGCCAGGCCGGCCGTGGCAGCAAGCACGGCGCCCTGCTGGGCGCGGCGCAGCCGTTGGCCGAGCAGCAGGCGTGCCGCGAGCGCCGCGACGGCCAGGTTCGCCGACACCACGGCCTGGACGACGAACAGGGGCAGGGCGCGAAGGGCCAGCAGCGAGAGCAGCAGGCCCACGCCGTCCAGCGCAGTGCCGACAAGCGTCCACGGTTGGCGCAGGACGGACCTGGACTGGACGCGGGCCCGCTGGGCCCCCAGTGCCTGCAACGCCGTGCCCACCCCGTAGGCGAGGGCGGCACCGAGCGCGGCGAACAGCCCCGCGCTCACCAAGGCCTCAGAGCTTGGCCCCGCCGTCGACGTACAGCGTCTGGCCGGTGACGAACGAGGCGCCGTCGCTGGCGAAGAAGGCGATGGCGTTCGCGATGTCCTCGGGTGTGCCGACCCGGCGCACCGGCGCGGCCTGGGCGGACGCCTCCTGCAGCTGGGCGGGGGTGAGCCCGAGCCGTCTGGCGGTGGCGTCGGTCATCTCGGTGACCACGAACCCTGGGGCCACCGCGTTGACGGTGATGCCGAACGGGCCCAGCTCGATCGCCAGGGTGCGGGTGAAGCCCTGCAGGCCCATCTTGGCGGCGGCGTAGTTGGCCTGGCCCCGGTTGCCCAGGGCGGACACGCTCGACAGGTTGATGATCCGCCCGTACCGCTTGGCCACCAGGTGCGCCTGGGCGGCCTTGGTCACGTTGAACGCGCCCTTCAGGTGCACGCCGATGACCGTGTCCCAGTCGGACTCGGTCATCTTGAACAACAGGTTGTCGCGGGTGACGCCGGCGTTGTTCACGACGATGTCCAGGCCGCCCAGCTCGTCGACCACCCGGTTCAGCGCCGCGTCGACCGCGGCCGGGTCGGTGACGTCGCAGGCGAGCCCGATCCCGCCGAGCTCGCCGGCCACGCTCGCCGCGGCCTCGCCGTCCAGGTCCAGCAGCGCCACCCGGGCGCCGTCTCGCGTCAACCGTCGGGCGGTGGCGGCCCCGATTCCGCGCGCCCCCCCGGTGACCACAGCGATGCGCGTGTCCAGTCCCGACATGGTGTGACTCCTTCGCCGTTGTCCTCGCGAGCAGGATCCTCTCACCCCGGCGCTCCCCGTTGGCGCGGGCCACCAGGCTCGGTGAGACTGGCGCGATGACTCGCACCAGCTCCGACGCGGTGGTGGTCGGCGGCGGCCACCACGGACTGGTCGCTGCGTGCGTGCTGGCGGACGCCGGCTGGGACGTCGTCGTCCTGGAGGGTGCGGCCGACGTCGGGGGGGCCGTGCGCTCGGCACCCGGGCGGGCCGGGTTCGTCGTCGACCGGTTCAGCGCGTTCTACCCGCTGGCGGCCGCCTCGCCGGTGCTGCGCGACCTCGACCTGGGCGCGCACGGCCTGCAGTGGGCGCACGCACCCACCGTCGTGGCCCACCCGCACGGGGTGGACGACGAGCTGGGAGCGGTTCTGTACCGCGATCCCGAGCGGACGGCGCAGGCACTGGCCGCGCAGTCGCCGGCCGACGCGCAGACCTGGCTCACCCTCGTCGAGCAGTGGCAGCGGATTCGCGACCCGCTGCTGGACGCCCTTCTGACAGCCTGGCCGCCGGTGGCGCCGGCAGCGCGGCTGCTGGCCCGGCTGGGCAGCGCAGATGCGCTGCGGCTGGCGCGCTTCCTCACCCTGTCGGCCAGCCGGATGGGCGAGGAGCTGTTCGAGGGTGAGCTGGGCCGGCGCCTGATCGCGGGCAACGCGATGCACGCCGACGCCCCCATCGACGGGGTGGTCAGCGGCACCTTCGGCTGGCTGCTGGCGATGCTGGGACAGGACGTCGGATTCCCCGTGCCGCGAGGAGGCGCCGGCGAGCTCGCCCAGGCGTTGCGCCGCCGGGCCGAGGCCGCCGGGGCGCAGGTGCTCACCCGGGACCCGGTGTCGGCCATCGTCGTGAGCGGACGCCGGGCGGTGGGCGTGCGCACGGCGGCCGGGCACGAGGTGGCAGCCCGGCGCGCCGTCCTGGCCGACGTGTCCGCGCCCGCGTTGTACGAGCAGCTGCTGCCTTCCGGGCTGGTGCCGAGGCGGTTGTACGAGGATCTGCGGCGCTTCGACTGGGACCTGGGGACGGTGAAGGTCGACTACGCGCTCGCCGGGCCGGTGCCGTGGCGCGCGGCCGGGGCGCACGGCGCGGGCACGGTGCACGTCGGTGCCGACCTGGACGAGCGCGGGCGCCCGATCGACGCTCTGCAGGGGTTGGTGCGCTGGAACGCCGACCTGCGCAGCCGCCGCGTCCCGCGCGTGCCGTTCGGGCTGGTCGGTCAGATGACGACGGCGGACCCGTCGCGGTCACCGGCCGGGACCGAGAGCCTGTGGGCCTACACCCACGTTCCCAAGGGCATGGGCGAGGACGCGGTGGCCGACCAGCTGGCCGCCAACCTTGAGCAGGTGCTCGAGCGGCACGCTCCCGGCTTCACCGATCTGGTCCTGGAGCGCGTCGTCCAGCGACCCAGCGGGCTGCAGAGCGAGGACGCCAACCTGATCGGGGGAGCGGTCAACGGCGGCACCTCCCAGCTGCACCAGCAGCTGGTGTTCCGCCCGACGCCGGGGCTCGGGGGGTCCAGGACCGTGGTGGAACGGCTCTACCTGGCCAGTGCCGCCATCCACCCCGGCGGGGGCGTGCATGGGGCGTGCGGGTTCCTTGCGGCCCGCTCGGCGTTGCGCGACGCCATGCCGGTGCTCGGCGGCCTGCGCCGGCGGGCCGGTTCGGCGTTGCTGGACCGGGTCTACCGGGCGCCGCGCTCGGCGAGGTAGGCGAGGCGTCGCAGGCTCTCGCGGTTGCGTGGCGCGATCACCAGCTGGCGCAGGGGCTTGGGAACCAAGCGGCTGGGGCCGTGCGTGGCGTCCTCGATCATCGTCACGGTGCAGCCTTCGGGCGCGGGGTCGATCTGCAGCACGACCCGGGCCTCACCGACGGGGCGCCCGCGCGCCTGCAGCACCAACCGGCGTCCGGGCTCTGACTCGAGCACCTCGGTCTCGTCGTCCAGGAGCAGCGGCCAGTTGCCGACCGAGTGGTGGATGCGGCTGCCGACCGCCGGCCAGGCGCCTTCGACGACCCGGATCCTGGAGGTCCCCACGACCCAGGAGGCGTACAGCCAGCCATCGGCCAGGACGGACCAGACCTGATCGGGGGTGGCCGTCGTCGTGCGGCTGGTCTGCGCGCTGCCCGCAGGTGCTCGCGCACCGAACTCATCGGTTGCTTCGGTGCTCATCGACGCAGGATACGGACGTCAGGGCCAGCGCGCCCGCCGACGAGACCGGCTGCGCCCACGGGTGGGCGGACAGCAGCTGGGGTGCCCGGTTGGTCGCGAGCGGGGACGCCTGAGCGACAGCTGCCATGTCGAGTGCCATGTCGACTGCCAGGTCGAGCGCGCCCAGACCGGGCGGGGGCGGCACCTGCGCGTACACCGCCGTGATCGCGGTAGCCAACCGGGCGCGCTCTGCGTCGGGCAGGCTCCCTTGGCGCCAACGCTCGTAGTCGCCGTGCGTCTGGACCGTTGCCTCCCAGCTGGCCGGGGTGTGCACCTGCACCTCGACCAGCCGTCCCGTGCGCCCGTCGGCGAACGTCAGGTTCAGTCCCCGGTAGCGCGGCCCGCCCCAGAAGTCCTTGGCCTGCACCAGGGTCAGCTGCTGTCTGTGGAGCGCGGGGATGACATCAAGGACGGCGCCGGCGTAGCGCTGCGGGTCGGCGAGCAGCGTGTAACGCACCGTGTCGTTGACCTGCGGCACGACGGTCTCGATCATGGCGCCGGGCTGGCCCAGCCGCTCGCTGACCTTGCGGTACAGCGACTCGCGGCTCTTCACGACGTGCTCGAGCCCCTGCAGACGGACGTCGAGGGAGCCGGTCGCTTGCTGCACCCGTGGCGTGAGGTCGCGCTGGGCCCATCGTGCGTCGCGCGCCAGCGCCGCGGTCAGCAGGTGTTGGGTGGCGCTGAGCCGGACGTCGGCCCCGCGGCGGCCGTACGGGCGC